>NZ_FLUY01001740.1 GCF_900092655.1 Candidatus Thiosymbion oneisti | reverse complement strand
AATGACCCGCACATAACGGAGGCTCCCGGAATCCCTAACCAACTGAATCTGTTCGACAATTTAACGGGACAGTAGTGGTGAAATACAGCAGTCTCATCCCACCACTTCCGGGGAAAACGAATTCTTTCACAGTCTCAGCGCGTGGGAACGAGAAAGACCGCGTCGGGCGTCACCTTTTACGACACCCTCGAAGGGAGAGGGGCTTTTGGTACCTATGGAAACATGCGTGTCCATTCGTGGTGCTTGTTTCCAGTTTTTGGGCGCAGCCGTACTCGGTCAGCGGATCGGTGGCGCGTACTGTAGGCCACCGTCTTTCCACAAGGCATTGAGGCCCCGGTCGATACCGAGCCGAGAACCCTTGCCGACGGTACGCTCGAAGACCTCGCCATAGTTACCCACCTGCCGGATGATCCGGTAGGCCCAATCGTCTTTGAGCTTGAGTCCCTTGCCCTTGATGCCCTCGCGGCCGAGCAGGCGGCGGATCTTGGGATTCTTGCTGTCCTTCATCCGCTCGACATTCTTCGAACTCACACCGAGCTCCTCGGCATTGATCATGGCGAACAGGGCCCAGCGGACCACATTCATCCAGTCATCATCGCCTTGGCGGACCAAGGGGCCCAGGGGCTCTTTGGAGATGACCTCGGGCAAAACGGCGGCTTTGCCCGGATCGGCGAGCTTAACCCGCTGACCATAGAGCTGCGACTGGTCGCTGGTGAGTACGTCACAGCGCCCGGACTCGAACCCCTTCACCACCTGGTCCGCGGTGTCGAAGACCACCGGCTCGTACTTCATACCCTGGGTACGGAAATAGTCCGCGAGGTTGAGTTCGTTGGTAGTGCCGGCAAGGACGCAGACGGATGCGCCGTCGAGCTTCTTGGCGCTCTTGACCCCAAGCTGCTTCGAGACCATGAAGCCCTGGCCGTCGTAATAGGTGACGCCCGTGAAATTGACGCCGAGTGTACTGTCTCGGGTCAGGGTCCAGGTGGTATTGCGCGACAGCACATCGATCTCGCCGGACTGGAGGGCCGTAAAACGTTCCTTGGCCGTCAGCGGCGTGAACTCCACCTTGCCTGCATCACCTAGGACAGCGGCAGCAACGGCCCGGCAGACCTCCACATCGATACCGGTCCACTTACCCTTGCTATCCACACTCGAAAAACCAGGCAGCCCGGTATTGACACCGCACAGCAGCTTGCCGCGACCTTGCACGGTATCCAGGGTCGAACCCGCGAATGCGCTTGGAGCGACGAGCAGAACGCCCATGAACAGGAAAAGAAAACGGAGTTTTAATAAAGGATTCATGTCGATTGTTCCTTGTTACAAAGAGATTGAGGACCGAGTGTAGACCTTCCCTGAATACGATGCCCTTTATCGAGAAGCACCTGCTTCGGAGAAAGTCGCGCGCATTCTACCTGAGCCGCGGCGGGATCGCGGTTTCAGCCAAGGTTTGCTACGCACCGATTCGGGAAATGTCGCCTGATTGGAGCAATCAGGTTTCATCTGAAGAAGGGTTCGAGAGCCTCTTGGATCTTGGTCCCATCACGGTACGATTTACCGCTTTTGTTATCGGCGAGCTCCCTTGAGCAAGCATCCTGCCGCCATCCGGGCACCTCACGCTCGAGATCCACTTGGTTCCATTTGTCATGACCATTTTTTAAGAGCTCCCCCATATTGCCCCGGATCGCCCTACCCAGCATACCGAGTTGTTTGCAGCGTTGTCGGTAGTAGGGCGTGTGGCGTTTAGAAAAATCGAACGAGACCAGAACGGCACGTACCGCTGCCGTCGGGACCTTCTCCTTCATCCAGGGATAATCGTCGGGCCCTAAGTATACGCCGTCACCTTCGTAGGTCTGTGCAAATATCTCCTGCTCCGTGATCGGCACGAAGTGAACGCCGTCGAGCAGCTGCAGGATATCCTGCCTGCCGGATTCGGACATGCGCGTGAGCGGCTCGAATGCCTTGGTCGGTTTCCCGGCCACATAGAACATCGCATCCAGCTTATTTGACAGGACGCCCTTGATCGCGTCGTCGGTGCCGAGGTGTTCCTCACGTGCAACATCGATATTCAGGATCTTGAACAGGTTCTTTGCGGTCAACCAGACACCGCTGCCGTCACGCCCGATGGAAACCCGTTTGCCCTGGAGATCCCGCAGGGTCTTGATTTCCTTTCGCGCCAGGACATGGACCTC
The DNA here is from genome assembly GCF_900092655.1 of Candidatus Thiosymbion oneisti. Lineage (GTDB taxonomy): Bacteria > Pseudomonadota > Gammaproteobacteria > Chromatiales > Chromatiaceae > Thiosymbion > Thiosymbion oneisti. The sequence continues at coordinate 1,125 of NZ_FLUY01001740.1, read as the reverse complement.
TTCCAGATAAAACGGAAAGATCACGCGCAGACGCCGCGCGACGTCTTGCAGCTTGGGTTGCCGTTTAATGAAGGTCAAGACATCGGCCTGGACGATGCCGAATGCCGCGTTCTCCTTGCTGTTAATCCGATCTATGTTGGCCAGAGACCCGGCGGATGGCTTGATCTGGAGCCTCAGGCCCTCTTTCCTGGCGTACTGCGCCATGTCGTTGCCGAATCGATAGTAGGTGCCTTTCTTGGAGCCCGTTACCATGCCAACCGGATCGGCAATGCCCGCCATCGGCAAGAGGGCCAGGGAGAATGCAAGGGCAAAGGCCGAAATCATTCGCAGAACACTTCGATTCGCGCTGTTCATTATGATTCCCTCTTAAAGAAAGGCTCAAGATCCGGTGGTTCCGATGGCGGCATCGGCGAACCTTTCCGACAATCCGGATGGTTCGGTGTTTGCGTGCAATCCGGCGTCGGTGTTGGCGGTATGGGAGACCGATCCTTTACCGAGGGACCGACAACGGGACGGTCCTTCAACAGATAATAGGCGGCTGCCGCTCCGGCGGAGGCCAATATCAGTATTATCAGGATCCAGAGCCAATACCTGCGCCGCGGCGCCTTTTTCGGCAGCAATCGGTGGGCCTGGGTCCAGATGTCCAGATGGCAACGGGCCGCATGCTGCGCGACCTTGAGCCGGTGGGCCGAGCCGCCTCCGCCATCCTCGTCGTCGGCCCCAAGATCACGCGGGAAATGCTTCTCGGTCGGATAGGCCCCCAGTGGGTCTTCGACCTCCTTCCCGTCCAAGACCACGACGACACGGTATTTCCACTCGCGATTGTTTCCTGATAGCCGGGTATGGACCTCTAAAAGTCGGGATCCGCCGCCTGCCTCATGGCTGACGCTGCCCTCGGACAGCAGACATTCCACAACCTCCTGCTCAGCGGCCGGCAAATCTGGATGAGACCCAGGCTCGGCCGTGCCGGAAAGCTCCTCGGGCTCGCCGGTAAAGGGGTCCTGATGTTGCTTGCTGCCCATCTGCCGCTACTTATGCCCTGGCTCTCTATGGATTCCAGACTGGTTAGGATATTTTGCGCAAATTTGCCTTCTCAGCAAGCCAGAGGGGCGGCGTATAACTTGC
>NZ_FLUY01001739.1 GCF_900092655.1 Candidatus Thiosymbion oneisti | reverse complement strand
GGCTCTTTATGGATTCCAGACTGGTTAGGATATTTTGCGCAAATTTGCCTTCTCAGCAAGCCAGAGGGGCGGCGTATAACTTGC
>NZ_FLUY01001734.1 GCF_900092655.1 Candidatus Thiosymbion oneisti | reverse complement strand
GAATGAATTTTTCCATTATCCTGTTGTTTTATAAAGGGATTATTCTATGAATGGCTCATTTAGTTCACGGAACCAGGTTAAGCCTCAAAGCCCCTCTCCCGGCGGGAGGGTGTCGCAAAAGCCCCGCTCCCGGTCTCTGGTTCCCACGCAGCG
>NZ_FLUY01001732.1 GCF_900092655.1 Candidatus Thiosymbion oneisti | reverse complement strand
CGGCGTTGACTGGCAGTTCACCACCGACCAGGCACGCATCAAGCTCAAGCGACTCTACCCGCAATATCAAGCGAAATAAAAACCGCGAGCGGGTGAGTCAGCAGAGACTATGAACTTGCAAAATCGGTCGAAACTAGGTACTAG
>NZ_FLUY01001730.1 GCF_900092655.1 Candidatus Thiosymbion oneisti | reverse complement strand
GGCTGGAACTGCCGGACTACCAAACGCGCTACTTCAACGGCATTGTCAGCCGTTTTTCCCACACCGGCTTCGACGGGGCGGTTGCTATCTACCGTGCCACCCTGGTCCCCTGGTTCTGGTTGCTCTCCCGCACCAC
>NZ_FLUY01000259.1 GCF_900092655.1 Candidatus Thiosymbion oneisti | reverse complement strand
CTGAGCACCCTGTTCGAGTACCAACTGGAACTCATCAGCAAGTCTGTGAATATCAAGCACGAAGACCTGCTCGGCCAACCCGCCACCGTGCGGCTGGAACTGCCGGACTACCAAACGCGCTACTTCAACGGCATTGTCAGCCGTTTTTCCCACACCG
>NZ_FLUY01001729.1 GCF_900092655.1 Candidatus Thiosymbion oneisti | reverse complement strand
TCCGGCACCGTCCGGTCCTGGAAGATGCGACAGTCGGTGGTGCGGGAGAGCAACCAGAACCAGGGGACCAGGGTGGCACGGTAGATAGCAACCGCCCCGTCGAAGCCGGTGTG
>NZ_FLUY01001330.1 GCF_900092655.1 Candidatus Thiosymbion oneisti | reverse complement strand
CCGAGGCGTTTAATCGACGCTGGAGCGTCGGGATCTGCTCCCACGCTGGAGCCTGGGGAGCCAGCCGAAAATCAATGCCAGTAGAAAATCAATAGGTTAGTTTTTAGACA
>NZ_FLUY01001726.1 GCF_900092655.1 Candidatus Thiosymbion oneisti | reverse complement strand
AAAACCGCGGCAAAGGGCTCATGGATTCCCTCCTCGGTCTGCTGCTGCGCTAACAGTCTGGAATCCATAAAGAGCCTA
>NZ_FLUY01001719.1 GCF_900092655.1 Candidatus Thiosymbion oneisti | reverse complement strand
CAAGCGAAATAAAAACCGCGAGCGGGTGAGTCAGCAGAGACTATGAACTTGCAAAATCGGTCGAAACTAGGTACTAGCTTCGATTGCTACTGCGAGGGTTCCCGCCACTCACCATCCCTAACACCTGGATTCCGGCACTCCCTGCCGGAATGACAGGCTTCCACCTCACCGTCATTCCGGGTGGGACCCCGGAATCCAGTCGTCCAGGGATGGCAAGTTGAATTTCGCCACGGAAGCTTAGCCGATCCCAAGGGCCGCCTTGAGTGCCCGCCGGCGGGCGTGGAGCGTGGGCTCGGTATAGCCGTTGGGGGCCTCCAAGCCCTTGAAGATCAGATCCAGGGCGGCCTGAAAGGCGATGCCGTCAAAGCCCGGTGCCATGGGCCGATAGCGGGGATCGGCCGCGTTCTGACCGTCCACCACCTTGGCCATGCGCTTGAGGGTCTCCATCACCTGGTCCTTGTCCACGATGCTGTGGCGCAGCCAGTTGGCAACATGCTGGCTGGAGATGCGCAGGGTGGCGCGATCCTCCATGAGGCCGATGTCGCTGATATCCGGTACCTTGGAGCAGCCTATCCCCTGGTCGATCCAGCGCACGACATAGCCCAGGATGCCCTGGCAGTTGTTGTCCAACTCCTGCTGGATCTCCACCGGGGTCCAGGTCGGGTTGGCGACCACCGGGAACCGGAGGATGGTATCCAGATCGGCACGGTGACCACCGGCGGCCAGCTCCGTCTGGCGTGCCGCCACGTCCACCTGATGGTAATGCATGGCATGCAGGGTCGCCGCGGTGGGGGACGGTACCCAGGCGCAGCTCGCACCGGCCTGGGGATGGACCTGCTTGGTCCGGACCATGGCGCGCATCTCGTCTGGCATGGTCCACATGCCCTTGCCGATCTGGGCCCGCCCACGCAGACCACAGGCCAGGCCCACGTCCACATTCCAGTCCTCGTAAGCGAGCAGCCAGGGGCTGGTCTTCATATCCCCCTTGCGCAACATGGGGCCCGCCTCCATGGCGGTGTGCATCTCGTCGCCGGTACGGTCCAGGAACCCGGTATTGATGAAGATGACGCGCTCGCGGGCGACCCGGATGCATTCCTTGAGATTGACCGTGGTGCGCCGCTCCTCGTCCATGATGCCGACCTTGAGGGTGTTGCGGGCGAGACCCAGGGCATCCTCGACCCGCGCGAAGAGCTCCACCGTCAGGGCGACCTCTTCGGGGCCGTGCATCTTGGGCTTGACGATGTAGATGCTCCCAGTCCGTGAGTTCTTGTAGGTGCCGCGCCCCTGCAAGTCGTGCATGGCCGCCAGGACGGTCACCATGGCACCGAGCATGCCCTCGAACACCTCCTCGCCCGCAGCCGTGAGCACCGCGTCATTGGTCATGAGATGGCCCACGTTGCGCACCAGCATCAGGCTGCGTCCGGGCAGGGTGAGCCTGGAGCCGTCCGGCGCCGTAAAGTCGCGGTCCGCCTCCAGCGTCCGCTCGATGGATTTGCCGCCCTTTTGGAAGCTCGCCTTGAGGTCGCCCTTCATGAGGCCCAGCCAATTGCGGTAGACCGCCACCTTATCCTGGGTGTCCACGGCGGCGACCGAGTCCTCGCAATCCTGGATCGTGGTCACGGCCGCCTCCAGGACCACGTCCTTCACCCCCGCGGGGCTGTCCTTGCCGACCGGGTGGGTGGGGTCGATTTGGATTTCGATGTGCAGACCATGGTGGACCAACAGGACCGCTTCGAGGCGCCCCTTGCCCTCCCGATAGCCGGCGAAGGCGCCGGGGTCCGCGAGCGAGGTCTCACCGCCTCCCGCCAGGGTGACCACCAGTCGGCCCTCGACTACCCGGTAACCGGTGACCTCCGCGTAACGGCCTTTGGCGAGGGGGACCGCCTGGTCGAGAAAGCCGTTGGCATACTCGATCACCTTGGCGCCGCGCACCGGGTTATAGGCGCTGCCGCGCTCCGCACCACCATCCTCGGGCAGGACATCGGTCCCATAGAGGGCGTCGTACAGGCTGCCCCAGCGGGCATTGGCGGCGTTCAGGGCATACCGGGGGATGCTTACGGGGACCACCAGCTGGGGGCCCGCGATCCGGGCGATTTCCGCATCGACACGTTCGGTGCCGATTGCGAAGTCTTCACCTTCGGGGACCAAATAGCCGATCTCCTCCAGAAAGGCCCGGTAGGCCGCGGGGTCCGCGGCCGGCCCTGGATGCTGCCGGTGCCACTCGTCAATGCGGGCCTGGAGTGCATCGCGCTTGGCCAAGAGCTCCCGGTTGCGGGGCGTGAGCTCGCGCACGATCTCCCCGAAAGCGGTCCAGAACCGATCCGGATCCACCCCGGTGCCGGGGGCGATCTCTTCTTTCACCAGGTCATAGAGGGGTTTGGCGACGCGCAGGCCGCCCACATCGATGCGTTCGATCATAGTGTTGTCCGTTTTGTACAAGAGTCATCAACCACCTGCATAGCAGGCAGCTTGAAGGAAGCCCCCGACAGGGGCTATGAAGGGCCGTTGAGATTCATCGTTCAGGAATATTTCCGGTCAGGAGCCGGAACTATTATCGCCGGAAATATCAATCGTCGGAAATGCCCTCGGAGCCGTTGGGCATGCCGCCGTCCCCGGCGGCTTTGCTCAACCTACGAGCTGCGCCCCCTCTCCCGCCGAGGGTATCAGCTGGCTCCCCACGCTCCAGCGTGGGAGCAGACCTGGTCCCGACGGAGGAGGGATCTGACGCTCCAGCGTCGATTAA
>NZ_FLUY01000612.1 GCF_900092655.1 Candidatus Thiosymbion oneisti | reverse complement strand
GTATACACGGGAATCAAACCTGCCGGCTGTCCGGCGTTATCCGGTGCGGCCCAGAGGGCGTCTGCTCTGAGCGTTGCCGCCAGCTGGTGATGGG
>NZ_FLUY01001718.1 GCF_900092655.1 Candidatus Thiosymbion oneisti | reverse complement strand
GCGGGTCGGCCGTTCCCTACAAAAATAAAGAATCTTGTTAATCCTGAAAATCCTGTGAATCCTGTCCGATTGGAACTCTGCAATGAGCGTTCAGAACTGGATCACTACATGTTGAGCACTACCCCGATTTTTAGCTGCAAATGAACGCAAATCGAAACTGAGCGCCAGAAGATGTCGAAGTTCCCTCGTTATATCAACAAAAAACTTTGCGTCCTTTGTGCCCTGTGAGGTTCTAATTTGCTGGTAGCTGGTAGCTGGTAACTTCTCTGTATCCTCCGCGTCTTAAGCGGTTCAAACTGCGCCCAGCTGTACTGCCGCCGGGTCGGGCCGAGGCGGGGGCAGGGGTGCAGGATAGGGCCATTTCCAGGTTCGCTGGTCCGTCGCGACCGGCACCATCTCGATGCACGCCACCGGACAGGGCGCAACGCAGAGCTCACAGCCGGTGCATTCGTCCGCAATGACCGTATGCATCTGCTTGGCGGCACCGAGGATGGCGTCCACCGGGCAGGCCTGGATGCACAGGGTACAGCCGATGCATAGCTGCTCGTCGATGACTGCCAGGGCCTTGGGCGGCTCCTCCTCTCCGGCCTCCGGCGGCAAGGGGTCCTTACCGAGCAGATCGGCGAGGGCCAGGATCACGGTCTCACCCCCCGGCGCGCACTTGTTGATCGCCACCTCGTTTTTGGCTACCGCCTCGGCGTAAGGTCGGCAGCCTGGATATCCGCATTGCCCGCACTGGGTCTGGGGCAGCAAGGCATCGATCCGGTCGGCGACGGGATCGCCCTCGACGCGGAAATAGATGGCCGCGTAGCCCAGCAGCAACCCCAGGCAGGTGGCGAGTATCGCGAAGGCGGCGATGGCGGTCAGCATGCAAGCGCCTCCGTCACGAGGCCACCAGACCGGCGAAACCCATGAAGGCCAGCGACATAAGACCGGCGGTGATCAAGGCGATGGCGTTGCCCTGGAAGGGGGCGGGCACGTCCGCCATATCCACCCGCTCGCGGATGGCCGCGAACAGGGTAAGTACCAACGAAAAGCCGAGGGCGGCACCGAAACCGTACAGGGCCGACTCGACGAAGGTCCGCTGCTCCTGCAGGTTGAGCAAGGCAACGCCGAGCACCGCACAGTTGGTGGTGATGAGCGGGAGAAAAATGCCGAGGACTTGATACAGCAGAGGGCTGGTCTTGTGCATCACGGTTTCGGTGAACTGGACCACGGCGGCGATGACCAGGATAAAGGCGATGGTGCGCAGGTACTCGATCCCCAAGGGTTCCAGCAGGTAGCTGTTGACCAACCAGGCGGTGACCGCAGACAGGGTGAGCACGAAGGCCGTCGCCAGCCCCATGCCGGTGGCGGTCTCCAGCTTCTTGGAGACACCCATAAAGGGGCAAAGTCCGAGGAACTTGACCAGCACGAAGTTGTTGACCAACACAGTGCCGACCAGGATGAGGGCATATTCTTTCATGCAGCTGCAAAGTCGGGTGACCAAGCACCCCGGATTAACCCTAAGATCAGGCTAGGCCGGTACAGCGGTACCCAAGTACTGATAACCTGGAGATCATTTTTTGGGGAACTATATACATAGCTAGCCACGACTATCGGAGTTTCCCTTTGCGGCTTGAATGAAATCAAGAAGCTTGGCAACCCTATTTTCAATCCGCTCCCACCCGAGCCTCTGACCATAGGTCATGAGGTTTATAAGGTTTGAATTCACCTCTTTATCCGCTTCCGAATGCAGGTAGTCCAATAACTCTTTACTGGACTTAGAAGGCTTCTCTTCATTTTCGAGACGTTTGATCGCCTCCAAGATCGTATTAAACATTCGTCGCTACACCCAGGTTTGGTTACAAGGCAGAACAGCGGCGTGCCCAACACACGGTATCGTTTCAACCACGAATCACCCGAATCAACGCGAATGTTCCCGTAGGCACCAAAACCCAATTCGCGAGGATCTGCGTGATTCGTAGTTTTCCTTGTGGCTGTGGGTTAGGGTGCGCCCAAATATCCAAACACCAGCAGCAGGCGCCTGACCCGACCTCCAGGACTATCGAAAACCATCCCCCATCATGGGGTCTCAGACAGCAGGGCTTCAACCCGGCATCGGTGTGGGAATTCACTGTCGGGCCTGGTGCGCGGCGCCGACCGAACACCACGGCTAGCTGAATATCCTAGCGCAAAATCATGCCGCTCGGGGTTAACGTGTAGATGCAAACAGGGCAACCGACTAATCATCACGGCTGAAACATCGCCTTGGCAAAACCTCTTTCCTTAAGTCTTTGCGGGTTCGCAGCGTGGGTTCGGTGACCTGAAAAGCCCCTCTCCCGCGAGGGTGTCGTAAAAGGTGACGCCCGACGCGGTCTTTCTCGTTCCCACGCGGCGCGTGGGAACGCGGAAGCTCCGCGCCGCGGAGAGCATCAGGCTGGTGTCCACCATTGCGTATACACGGGAACCAAACCTGCCGGCGGTCCGGCGTTATCCGGTGCGGCCCACAAGGCATCTACTCTGACCGTTGCCGACAGCTGGTCATTAGATGCGTAAGCCGTCTGAAAGACGGCGGTCCCAGCCGCACTCGTGTCCCCGCAACCGCCGACATGTTGTCGGCCCCTGGGACCGCCGACATTCTGTCGGCCCCTGGGATCGCCGACATTTTCTCGTTCCCACGCGCTACGTGGGAACCAGAGACCGGGAGAGGGGCGTTTGCGACACCCTCCCGCCGGGAGAGAGCCTGCGCCGAGCGCAGCGAGGGGGCTTGGGGAGAGGGGGTCAAAGGGCGAAGATCGGTGC
>NZ_FLUY01001712.1 GCF_900092655.1 Candidatus Thiosymbion oneisti | reverse complement strand
CGGTAGTGGTTAAATTCAAAGTGACATGGTTGTGCGACTTAACGATTCGACCCCCACTGCTTTTGCCATCCCTGGCGC
>NZ_FLUY01001698.1 GCF_900092655.1 Candidatus Thiosymbion oneisti | reverse complement strand
CAGGCCGCCGTCGCAGCCAGGGGTAGATCGAGACGCTTGCCTGGTTTGGAAGATGCCGTAGCGGCAGGCGCTTCGACACGCGGATTCCAAGGCTTGAACATCGGAAGATTCCTCCATTTTCGTCCGGCATTTCCATCCGGCTCCCAGGCGCCGGCGTTACGCGGTACCTGCTGCCGGCGCGATCTTCACGGCATCTATAGGCCGCGAACCCGGAATCCAGGGTGTGTTGACATTCAGTCCGTAGGATGGGCAAAGCAAGCGCCCATCAGACTGAACTCAAGGGCTCGGTCATTCCGCGGCGGCTTCCGCACCGCGGCTGTTGGTTAGGCTACACCAGGCGCAGCGTGTCCATCGATCCATCGCTGTTGGGCACAGCGCGCTAAAGGCCATGGGCTCCAACACCGGCTCGGCAATACGCGCCTTTGCCCAACCCAGCTTCTGGAAAAACCAGTTCTGTCATCTCGACCGAAGGGGTCTACCCCTCGTTCCCACGCGCTGCGTGGGAAGGTGGAAACTCCGCGCCGCGGAGAGCATCGGGCCGGTGTCCACCATTCGTATACCCGGGAACTAAACCTGCCGGCTGTCCGGCGTTATCCGGTGCGGCCCACAAGGCGTCTGCTCTGACCGTTGCCGACAGCTGGTCATTGGGTGCGTAAGCC
>NZ_FLUY01001697.1 GCF_900092655.1 Candidatus Thiosymbion oneisti | reverse complement strand
GCCACCCTGGTCCCCTGGTTCTGGTTGCTCTCCCGCACCACCGACTGTCGCATCTTCCAGGACCGGACGGTGCCGGACATCGTCAAAGAAATCTTCCGCGAGCATGGCTACATCGACTTCCAGGAATTCCTGGTCGAGCCCCACCACCGCTGGAACTACTGCGTCCAGTACCGGGAGACGGATTTCGCATTCATCAGCCGGTTGCTGGAACAGGAAGGCATCCACTACTTCTTCCGCCATGAGCACGACCGACACACCCTGGTCCTGGCCGACGACAATGGTGCCCACCACCCGGTTGCCGGCTACGAAGAAATCCCCTACTACCCCCCGGATGAGACCGCCCTGCGGGAGCGGGATCACATTGATGATTGGTCCGTGGCCGGAGCGGTCTGCTCGGGTGTCTTTACCCACACCGACTTCGACTACAAGAAGCCGCGCTACAACCTGCTGACTGCGCGGCTTCACCCGCATGAGCACGCCCGCGAGGATCTGGAGATCTACGACTACCCAGGTGGATACACCCAGTACGACCAAGGCGACGACTGGGTACGGGCGCGCATCGAAGCGCTGCATGTGGACTACGAGACCCTACGGGGTGCCGGCAATGCCCGTGGGCTTGCCACCGGGGCACGCTTCAAGCTGACCGAATATCCCCGCCAAGACCAGAACCGGGAATACCTGATCCTCTCGGCCGAGTACAAATTGCAATCCGACGCCTTCGGTTCTTCCAGCACGATGGGCGGCGCGCCCAACACCGGCCCGGTCTT
>NZ_FLUY01001576.1 GCF_900092655.1 Candidatus Thiosymbion oneisti | reverse complement strand
CTTGGCCGCTCACTTTCCGGCCCATTTAACGCCAGGACGCAATGGCGCCAAGACGCAAAGATTCTTTGTTCTTTCTTTGCGTCTTG
>NZ_FLUY01001690.1 GCF_900092655.1 Candidatus Thiosymbion oneisti | reverse complement strand
CTTGATTTTCATGAGGATTCAGCTCAATTGAGAACGCCCTCTAGGTCAGCGAAACCAACCGCGTTCGGGCGCTCGACGCCTCCGTCGACACACTCGACCTGCCAGCGTTGGGGTTTACCCATGCGACGGGTGAGCTCACGCCCGGTCAGCCGGCATTCGATCCTGCCGTGGCCTCTGGCTCCCACGCTCCAGCGTGGGAGCAAATCCAGACGCTCCAGCGTCATGAAATCTTGGCCGCTGGAGCGGCCACAACGGCATTCCCACGCTGGAGCGTGGGAACGAGCCACGCCGCGAAACACGCTTGGAAGGCATCCGCTGACAACCGCGCCATCACCCAACCGAGACAGTCGGCGGAGGGAATCCCGTTAGGGTAGGGCAAGAACCGACGTCACCACGCCAGCTTAGCGCACCCGAACATATGGATACTTTTCCAGCCTTCGGCTCCGCTGACCACCGCACAAACACACAACAGCAAAATTTCCTCCACATTGTAGCGTTTGTTCTTTTCTGAACGCGGATCCCGAACCGCCGAAAAGT
>NZ_FLUY01001480.1 GCF_900092655.1 Candidatus Thiosymbion oneisti | reverse complement strand
GGTAGTGGTAAATTTATAAGTGAAAAAGTAGAGCGATTCATCCTTTTGATCCCCTCTCCCCAACCCTCTCCCGGCGGGAGAGGGGGCATAGTGGCCAGTGCCGTTGGTCATGTTCTAACTTAGATATTAACCACTACC
>NZ_FLUY01001388.1 GCF_900092655.1 Candidatus Thiosymbion oneisti | reverse complement strand
GCATGTCCAGATCGACAGTAACTACACACTACAACTTGTTGTCTTAGATAGAAATAATGTGGGGATATCTCAGGGTCAGTCCCCATTTTTTATACCCATTTTTTATACCCATTTTTTTGTCCCCATTTTTTCTCGCCGATCATCGATTTCCCGCGTCCGGCTGAAGAATTCGACCCATTCATTCCAATCCGTTTCATCTTCCGCTGCAAATATTTCTTCCGGACGCCGTGTCAGCAGCATTTCCTCGAATTCGATAGCGGCGTCGGAATTCGCCTCCACGCCGAAGCGTGAGAGCCAGATGAAGATACCTGATACACCACTGAGGCAGTAACCCACTTCCACTTTGTGGAGTACGAGTTCGGTCTATCCGTTACCCCCGACAAGGTTCATGCCCACGTCCGTTTCCGAGCTTGCTACAATATATCCACGTGGATATAGTCCATGGCATGAAACCAGTGCGATTCCTCGGCGATTCTCTCAAGTGCTTGCGAGCCTTCCCAAAGAACGCGAAACAGGACGCCGGACGACAGATCGACAAGATTCAGCGCGGCGGACAACCCGACGATTTCAAACCGATGCCGACTATCGGTCGCGGGGCCGAAGAGCTCCGGGTGTGGGATGACTCGGGCACCTTCCGAGTAATCTATACGGCGAGGTTACCCGATGCTGTTTACGTTCTCCATGCCTTTCAGAAAAAAACACAAACCACATCGAAGCGAGACCTCGAGCTTGCCAGAATGCGGTTTAGTCGGCTGATCCAAGATGAGCCATGAGCAATACAGAGATCGAGACTTTCGACAGCGTTTGGGACGCGA
>NZ_FLUY01001688.1 GCF_900092655.1 Candidatus Thiosymbion oneisti | reverse complement strand
GTCTGAGGTATGTGCACAGATTTGCTTTCCCACTTTTCGGCGGTTCGGGATCCGCGTTCAGAAAAGAACAAACGCTACAATGTGGAGGAAATTTTGCTGTTGTGTGTT
>NZ_FLUY01001686.1 GCF_900092655.1 Candidatus Thiosymbion oneisti | reverse complement strand
CTGATCGGTGTTGCCCACGTTATTGAGCGAGACCGAGAGATCGCGGAGGGCCTCTGGGGTTTCGCCGAGGCGTTGGAGGATGCGGCG
>NZ_FLUY01001636.1 GCF_900092655.1 Candidatus Thiosymbion oneisti | reverse complement strand
GGAAAGGGCGTAAGCGCATTGTTGCGGATGCGGTTGTCGATGAAGGTGCGCGGGGGCTCTGCCAGCTCCAGCTTGCCCAGGCTGTGCTTGACCGCGATCTCGAAGCCGACGACGGCGCTGAACAAGAGCTCGTTGTCAGCATCCAAATAAGCGTCAATGACGCAGTGTTTAACCGCCTTCGGCTGCGATCTCAGGCAACAGGTCGAAGCCTTGTTCCCGGAAGTGCTGGTTGATCGCAAAGGCGCGGTGGACACCGAGCCGGCGCATGACTTGGAAACTGCTGCAATCGACCAAGCTCAGGTCACGGCGACCTGAAGTCAGCACGGCATTGACGGCCGCGGCGTGATCCTGTTCAGTGACCCACCGACATACGACAACGGGTAGAATGGCGTCGTTGAACTCACGGACCGCACTGACACCAAGCCGCGCCTGGATCAGTGCAAACGACTCCACCAGCACGTAATTGCTGGTGATCAGCGCTGTCGTACTTGCGGGTGACAGAACAGTTGCCCAGGTTACTCGTACCCTAGCGTGTGCCCGATCATCGCGGTCCAAGATCGCGTAGAACGCCGATGTATCGATGAAAATCACTGACCGAAGGCGTCCGCGAGATACTCGTCGTGCCGTTCGGCGATATCCTGTTTGCTGGAGGCAAACCTGCCCGTGGCTTCGATCGCACGGCGGCAGCGCTCAGAAGGGCTCGTTTCCGGCTGGTTCCCGATCCAGGCGTTCACGGCGCGGCGAACCAGTTCGGACACCGACGCATGCTCACGGGCCGCTCGCCCACGCAGCATCTCGACTTGCTGCTCGCTGAGTTGGACCTGCATTCGAACCATCGTCTATGCCATCATTCAGCCAAGAATGATGGCATGATAGCACCCATCACCGCCGAGGGCCACTTTAGTGGCCCAACCTACCAGCTTCAGCTGGTAGTGGTTGAGTCAAGGAAAAGGAACGGGCGAACCATAAGAAGCATGGAATTAGCCTTGGCGAGGCCCGGCGCATGTTCGATGGTCCCGTTCTGACCAGGGTTGATGACCGCGAAGACTACGGCGAAGTGCGTGATATCAGCCTTGGCCTGCTCTCGCCGGATGCACCGCTGGTGGTGGTTCACACAGCGCGTGGCGAGAGGACCTGCTTGATATCGGCGCGCAAGGCCAACCGTCGGGAAAGGAAGATTTACTATGACTCTCTCAAAAGAATGCTTAAAACAGATTGAAGTCCTCCGGGACGAGGATATCGACTACTCGGATATCCCGGAAACTGACGAAGCTTTCTGGGAAAAGGCCGAATTGCGGATGCCCAAGCCCAAAAAGGGTATCTATCTGCACCTGGATCAGGATTTGCCGGACTGGCTCAAAGGCTAGGGTCCAGGCTACCAGACACGGATCAACGCAATCCTGCGTGGCTCTTTGTGGATTTCGGACTGCCAACAATCATGGAAGGGGACCACCGGACCTTTTGGAGTGCGGCGGCAACCTAACCCCGATGTTTACCGGAATTTACAGCGCTGGGCATAAGTGGGGGGTCGGCCCAAGTGGCACAATCCTGCCGCCGCTTTGGATTCGCCGAGGTAAAGGTGTTGCGACCAGGGGAAAGCGCCGTCGCCGCGGCGCGGGTGGAACCTCGAGAGCCCGGATTCTCAGCAAACGCCGCTGGTATCTCCCGTGGCTGAGGTTCGATGCGGTCGCGCCGCTTTGCCGGCGCACTCCAAAGCAGTCCGGAATCCATAAAGAGCCTCTCCAAAATGTCAAGGGAAAAGCAAAACCATATCAAATCAAGCAACTGTTACAATTGATAGAAATCCACAACCTTCATATCGGGGAAGAATGATGAAAGATTACCACATCAATATTTTTTATAGCGAAGAGGACGAGGGATATATCGCTGATATTCCGGATTTAAAGGCATGCTCCGCTTTTGGTGAAACGCCGAATAAAGCCCTGGCGGAAGTGTTAACAGCCAAGGAAAGCTGGTTGAAGACTGCAAAATTGAACGGTAAGCCGGTTCCTTTACCCGAATACAGGCCGGTCATTTATCAAGTTGCATAGATGTCAATACTTGGATATGTATGCTCCATTTTTTGTTCGCCAAGAGCTAATAGGTGAACCTTAGTTAAAAGTAAAAATAATTAAAAGAAATTAAAAGGACACCCATTTTGCACCAACACGCGGATGCCGTGCTTGCCCTGTTGGAAGAGCCGGTATTTGTCCTCAATTCCCCCTTTCGTGATACGTCCCCAATTTCCCGCGCTGATCAGGCCGCGGGTAACGACGCTTGTAGTACCGGGATGACCTTGACAGGTATCCTAGCCTGTGCTCGACTCGGTATCAAAATCAGTACATAAAAGCGGACATGAACAGCATTCCGGCCCAAGAGATCAAGCGTCGTGGGATATCCGCTGTCGACGAAACGCTATGCGATGGGCCTGTCCACATCATCAAGAACAAGCGCCCGAGCTATGTGGTGTTCACTGAGGCAGCCTTTGCCGAGCTGCAACAGGTTCGGCAGGAGGCGGCAAGGGAGCACTGCGTGTGTCGCTAGTGGACCTCGAGGTCGGTCGAACGAACTACTGCGAGGATGCGGATGCGTGAGGTCCAGCGCGGGCTCTGCGAGGCCAAGGGGTTGGTCCGCATGGCAACGGACTTCGAGGATCTACCAGACGATCTGATGGAGCACTATCGTTGAGAGTCCTGCTGGACACCCAGCCTGCTCTGGCCGGTGACCGACGACTCACGGCCGTCGGATACCGCGCGAAACACCTTGAAGATGGCATAGACGGAGTATCCCTAGCGATGAGCGCTTTACTGACGCCACTCGCCCTAGAGCAAGAAGCTCCTCCTCTGCACCGAGACGCACACGGAGTGATCCGTGTCGCCCAAACCCGGGTGACGCTGGAAAGCGTCATCTCCCTCTTCGAGCAGGGTGCGAGTGCCGAAGAGATTGCCCTGCGTTACGACGCACTGGACCTGCATGAGGTTTACGCGACCCTCAGCTACTTCCTCGGCCATCGGCAGGAGGCGCAAGCATACCTGGACCGGACGCGTCAGACGTCGCTCGCGGCACGTCGCAACGCGGAACGCCGTTTGCCCGTGACGCAGATACGCGAGCGTCTGATCGGATACCGGAACCGCGTCGATGCTCAGTCTGCTGGCTGACGAGAACCTCGATGCGAACATCCTGCGCGGAGTCCTGCGTCGCTTCGACGGCATCGACGTCGTTCGCGTACAGGATATCGGCCTTACCGGTGCGGACGACCCGACAGTTCTGGCTTGGGCCGCTGATTGGAGTCGGGTGCTGATCACCCATGACGTCGAGACAGTGACGCGATATGCCTGCGAGCGCGTGGATGCCGGTCTGCCAATGCCGGGCGTCATAGAGATCGTCGCGTCGGCTCCGATAGGCAAAGTCGTAGAAGACCTGGCATTAATTCTCGAATGCCTTGGGGACGACGACTTGGACGACCAGGTTCTCTACATACCGCTGTAGGGCGAGTGCCCGCAGAGCGATTCGCCATCATTCCGCCTACCAACGAGGAGGAACCGCTACGCGGACCCGCAGCGTGCATTGGGCGACCTGATCCCATTCCCTTGCCGCAAGATTTCGTGGTACGTCCCTATTTTCTCCTATTTTCTCCGTCCCTATTTTCTCTCTATCCAAATCCACCAATGGTTACTTCCAATCCCACCCAATGGAATTCAGGCTTACTGGGCTTGATAGTGATGTTGATATTGATGAACCACTTCTTTGCAGTCCGTTGGAACCGCTTCCTGCTGGTGGTCTTCAAACATCCAAGCGATAGAATCTACCCAATACTCGCGCTGTTGCTCGATCCAACCATCCGACTTACGTGCTGCGATCCAGGAATTGAGAAAATTCAAGAAGTCCGGATCCCCCTTCTTGGCGACGGCAAAGCCGGAGGAATAGCGGTAACGGGCTAATGGCTTCTCGATCACTTGTACGTTGAGTGATCCACGTATCTTTTCGGCGATGATGTGAGGGAGAGGCAGGGTGCCTAGATACATGTCTATTTTCTCCGCGTCCCCCTTCTTCGCATCGAGGAACAACTTAGCGATCCCCTCGACCTTAGACTCGACCTTGATGTCCTTAGTCTCGAAAAATCCGCCTTTGCGAGCGAAACCCTCTGATACTGTCTCTTTGAGCACCGCCAGCTTGTGGTTTCTGCTTTTGAGCTCATCGAAGTGCTCGATACCACCGATGGAATCGAGATTCACCAGCAACCCAAGGGTCGATTCTGCATAAGGAATACTGAAGTTCACCTTACGTGCACGCTCCGCCGTGATTGACATACCCGAGACAATGATGTCGACCTTCTTCTCTTGCAGCGTGGGAATCAGCTGGTCCCAGGGTTTGATTACGAACTTCGGCATTTTGCAATTGAAATCACAGGCTAAGCGGCGTGCCAGTGTGACCTCCAAGCCTTCCAGTAACTCGGGATCACACTTGTCTACTGCGTTGCTACTTTCGGTATTAGTGCCTTGGATGCTGTCGTCGCGGCACCTCGCCCATGGTGGGAATAATGAGATCCCGACTCGCAGCGGCTGCTTGTAGTCCTCATCGAGCTGCCCGCAGTCCGTGTCGGAACCAGAATACGACGGTGACGCCATACTCGCGAGCAACAAGGATAGCGATATAACCGTGAGGATATGTCGAAACGGGCTCTTGACCGCGGACCACATTCGCATTGGGGGTCTCCGTAGTTACTACTCAAATAGTAAATCATCGACCGGCGCAGCGGACGGTGACGAGTGATGATTGCGCTCGAGTATTAGGGTGTTGTCGATCCTATCTGATGTTAGGATTTGCACAGTGATTCTTTGCTGCTGTATTCCTGGTTTTCTTTAATAAAATCCTGCGCCGCCGGATGCAATTCCAGATAGGCCTTTTCCTCATCGACCAGATCGCTCCAAGTCATCTTGCTGAAGAGTCCCAGTGCCCTCTTTTTGACATAGTCGCAAACGGCGGGCATTGCGAATTTAAGCTGTTGCATGAGATATTTTACGTATAAAGCATCCGTGTCTTTCCGTGTGACGATCAGCGCCCGCACCCCTATCGCTGGTATCCGGTCTTCCTTATTCATGGCGCTGGTGGGCAAATTGTCCTTGAAGTCCAGGGCAGCAATTTTACGGCGCTCGATTCCTTGTTTTTTCCACTCGTCCCAGGTTTCCTTATCTGCCTCAATGGGTGCCTCAATGGGAATAAACCGCCAGCAATCCTTCGGCCAAGACCCATCAGACCCCCCTCCGGATTTCTGATCATTTTGGACATGACGCTTTGATTTTCGGCCTTCAGGGTTAAAAGGAAGGGGGCAAAGCTCTTTGATGAGCTCGTGTATCAACTTGGCGTTGTTGGCGATGGAAATAAAGATAGCGCGTGTCGCCCCACCGATAAAGGACTTACGGCCACGCACGTCGAACATGTAATGACGCAGATCGTAACCGAGCCCATGGGAGTCTAGCTCGTTGTTACGACGTGATGGATCGATTCTGCGTTTCGTCTGACTCAGCACCCGCAGCGCCAGTGGGCGAGTGCCCGAACCCGGTGCACCGAGATCCACCGGGTGTTTGTGTTTGTAGAGATCTTGCAGCGTCTGTATTGTAACGTTCCGTGTTAATAGATACAGCGTTTCCGGGTAGTGGCTAATGTATAAGTGATAACATGACCAACGGTACTGGCTACTATGTCCCCTCTCCCGCCGGGAGAGGGG
>NZ_FLUY01001683.1 GCF_900092655.1 Candidatus Thiosymbion oneisti | reverse complement strand
CGTGCCCAACGAAATGTTGCTGTTGGGCACGCCGGATCGTCCCTGATCCGGCTTTGCCCAACCTACGAGCCGGCAGGATGCCGGCGCTCCCGGCTTTGCCCAATCGACA
>NZ_FLUY01001681.1 GCF_900092655.1 Candidatus Thiosymbion oneisti | reverse complement strand
CGTTAGCGGCTACCTGGTCCCACGCCGCCGCCAGCACCTCTGGCCGCATGATCCGATCATACCGGGGGTAACATCGGGACCGCCGCGCCTGCTTCGC
>NZ_FLUY01000698.1 GCF_900092655.1 Candidatus Thiosymbion oneisti | reverse complement strand
CGGGAGAGGGGTTGGGGAGAGGGCGAACGAAAACAGGGATCAACCAATCACAAACGGCGCCGGTGACGCTTAACTTAATGGCA
>NZ_FLUY01001680.1 GCF_900092655.1 Candidatus Thiosymbion oneisti | reverse complement strand
GCTTGCCAGAGGCGGTCTTCAAGCTGAGGAAGCGACGGTCCATCAAAGCGAAGCAGGCGCGGCGGTCCCGATGTTACCCCCGGTATGATCGGATCATGCGGCCAGAGGTGCTGGCGGCGGCGTG
>NZ_FLUY01000512.1 GCF_900092655.1 Candidatus Thiosymbion oneisti | reverse complement strand
CGGCTTCATCCGGCCCACTGAGCATCGACCACCGCATTGACGCTTGGCGGAATAGAAAATAGTTAGTAGAAATAGAGGCTTACGTCTTACCCGGCCGGTTGCGCGATGGCCTGGGCATTGCTTGCTGCTTTTCGCCGGGCGCAGTA
>NZ_FLUY01001677.1 GCF_900092655.1 Candidatus Thiosymbion oneisti | reverse complement strand
GGAAAAGATCCCTCCTGCGTCGGGACAGGGTTTGACGTGTTGCGTTCGACGCACCAAGGCTCGCTGATCGTCTGCCAGGTCAGTGCCGGCGTCTTGACGCAACCTACACCCACATGACCCCGACGCGGCCTGCCCGCGCGGGCCTCACGTGGGTGTAGGTTGCGGTGAGCGCGGTAGATCTTACAGGATAGCACCGCGAGGAGGCGCGAACCGCATCAATGGACGCTCGCAGCAAACCGCAGCGGTGATGCCTCCTCCCCCGGGGAGGGTGTCGTAAAAGTCCGGTCCCCCAAACAGCACCAAATCATTCAGGATTGCTTGCGGCAGCCGCTTACCAGTACCCATTCGTTCGCTGTCCGGGGCTTGTCTAGCCTGAACCAAGGGGCGTAGGCTGCCATGATTTGGGCGCTTTGGTCGTGAAGAATGCCCGACACGGCGAGGCGTCCCTCGGCGCGAACCAGGGCTGCCAGCCGGGCCGCAAGCTCGACCAGCGGACCGGCCAGGATATTCGCCAGCAGTAGGTCAGCCGGCCCCTCCGGCACCTCCTCCGGGGGGCAGGCAAACAGGCGGTCGGCGACCCCATTGTGCTCCGCATTGGCCCGGGTGGCCTCCAGGGCCTGAAGATCATGGTCGACCGCGACCGCGTGGATTGCTCCGAGTCGCAAGGCGGCGATGGCAAGGACCCCTGAACCGCAGCCGTAGTCGATGACGGTCTTTTCTACAAGATCCGCCCCGTCGAGCCAACGCAGACACAGGGCAGTTGTGGGGTGACGACCGGTGCCGAAGGCGAGCCCCGGATCGAGCTCGACCACAACCGCATCCGGATCGTCCGCGGATTGTCCCTGCGGGCAGATCCAAAGCCGTCGGCCAAAGCGCGCGGGTTCAAAATCGTCCCGCCAAGTCTGTTCCCAGATCCGGTCCTCGATCCGCTCGATCTGCGGCTTCACACCGAGATGAGCGGCGAGGGATCGGGATAGCGCCAGTGCGGTCGCCAGGACTTGCGGTTGGTTGGGATACAGGGCGGTGAGTCGCACCCGACGCCACAGGGGGGTGGTGCCGAGTGGCGGCTCGAGCTGGGGCTCATCCGCCGCGTCCCCCAGGGTCGTTGCCAGGGCACCGGCGTTCTCCAAGGCGGCCTCGAGCAGAGGTACGCAATCCCGCTCGACGACAAAGGAGATTTGGAGCCAGGCCATGGGGGCATACGGTCAGAAGGTAGGACGAGCCCGTATAAACTGCTTTTCGATTAGCAAGTTGTTTCCAGCTACCAGTCGCCAGTCATTGCAGCAGTGGCCCGCCTGCTTGGCGGTAGACAGGCACAAAGGACACAAAGCGGTGCGTAGCGTTATCTGCCGCTGGTTTGCATTACAAATCTTCGCGGTATCCCATACCCCATATCTGGAGCAAATCTCGGCATCTGCTCGCATAATCGCTGGAGAAATCAACGATCTGGAACTGCGGTAGCGTCCATGACAGCTCAGAATAGTTACAGGGTTTGTAGAGCAATGGGACAATGTTGTTTCCGTAGCGGTCTGTCTGAAGTGCAAAAAGTAATTCTCTCTTGACCCATTTGGACTCGACCGATGCAGGCGAGAGTAAAACGACAAAGGCATCACACCGAGACAGTGCGGCGCCGATTTCATCGTGCCACTGGCGCGCCCCGATAATGCTTTTTCTGCTGTACCAAATGGGGATACCATGAGCAATCAGGCAGTCACAGATTCTGGTAGCAAAAGCTCTATCTTTATCCGAATGCGAAAGAAATACCTCTGAGGGGCGCATGAGGGCACCTTGAAAAATACGATTTTCGTCAACGGCACGCTTGAATAATCAATGGGTTAGAATCACCTGATCGGTGAAAACACCTATTTTTCAAGGTGCCCATGATTGGGTATTCCTAGGCGGCTCGCTGTAATGCTTGTACGACGCTGTCTGCTGCAGCGCTTGGCCCCCCTTCGGGTGAAATCGGTTTCAGCTTCCGCAGGATCCAAGGGAATCCTTCTGTCGGACGAACGACAACGGGGATCAGGCGTCCGGAGAATTGCGATGCGCCCAGCGCGAAGTCGATCTCGCGCCGCACCCACTCGGAAGCCATGGCATCGGGTGATACAAGGGCTACCATGGCATCCGCATTCTCAAGGGCTTCGGCTATTTTCAACGCAAAATTATCGCCCGGATACAGCTCTGTTTCAGGGTCCCACACACCGAAACCCGCAGATCGCAACCGTTCTGCAAGGGTGTTGGCCCATTCGCTGTCTTCATGGCTATAGCTGATAAAGACATTCATATGCCGAGCTTTTTCTCCAGGTAGTGGATGTTGGTACCGCCGGCCCGAAAGGCGGCGTCCAGCAGGATGTGCCGTTGTAGGCCGATGTTGGTGTCGATGCCGTCGATGACCAACTCGCGCAAGGCGCCGCACATGCGCGAGATGGCGGAGGAGCGGTCCCCTCCATGGGCAATGAGTTTGCCGATCATGGAATCATAGTGGGGTGGAACCCGGTAACCGCGGTAGATGTGAGTCTCCATCCGAATGCCGGGACCACCCGGGGCGTGGAATTCCCGGATCTGACCTGGGCTCGGGATGAAGGTCTCGGAGTTCTCGGCGTTGATCCGGCATTCGATGGCGTGTCCTTGCATTGCGACATCTTCCTGCCGGTATCGCAGCTTCTCGCTGGCGGCCACCAGGATCTGCTCCTTCACGATGTCGATCCCTGTGACCATCTCGGTGACCGGGTGCTCGACCTGGACCCGGGTGTTCATCTCGATGAAGTAGAAGCCTCCACCCTCGAACAGGAACTCGAAGGTTCCCGCCCCGCGATAGCCGATGTTGCGACAGGCCTCGACACAGCGTGCCCCGATCTCGTTGCGTTGGGCATCGGTGACTCCGGGGGCGGGGGCCTCTTCCACCACCTTCTGGTGTCGCCGCTGCATCGAGCAGTCCCGCTCCCCGAGATGGATCACATTGCCGTGCTGGTCCGCAAGGAGCTGGAACTCGATATGGCGCGGGTTTTCGAGGTATTTCTCCATGTAGACCATAGGGTTGCCGAAGGCCGCGGCAGCCTCCGCCTGGGTCAGCGACATAGCGTTCAGGAGGGTGGCCTCGGAGTGCACGACCCGCATGCCGCGACCACCGCCCCCGCCGGCGGATTTGATGATGACCGGGTAGCCGATCTCCCGTCCCAGCTCCAGGGTCCGTTTCTTATTGTCGTCCAGGGGGCCGTCGGATCCGGGCACACAAGGGACGCCGGACTGGCGCATGGCATTGATGGCGGAGACCTTGTCACCCATGAGGCGGATGGTCTCCGGTTTGGGACCGATGAAGATGAAACCGCTCTGCTCGACCCGCTCGGCGAAGTCTGCGTTCTCCGCCAGGAAACCGTATCCCGGATGGATGGCTACCGTATCCGTGACCTCCGCGGCGCTGATGATGGCGGGGATATGGAGATAGCTGTCCCGGGATGGGGCCGGGCCGATGCATACCGACTCATCGGCGAGTAGTACATGCTTGAGCTCCCGGTCGGCCTCCGAATGCACGGCCACTGTTTTGATCCCGAGCTCCCGGCAGGCACGCAGGATGCGCAGGGCGATCTCTCCCCGATTGGCGATGAGAATCTTCTCGATCATCGATGGCGCTCACTCGATCACGAACAGGGGTTGGTTGTACTCTACCGGTTGTCCATTCTCGACCATGATCCTTTTTACCGTACCCTCCTTCTCAGCTTCAATTTGGTTGAGGATCTTCATCGCCTCGATGATGCAGAGGATATCGCCCGCCTTTACCTGCTCGCCTTCCTGGATAAAGGGCTCGCTGCCGGGAGCAGGGGTGCGATAGAAGGTACCGACCATCGGAGAACGTACCAGGTTCTCCTCCGGCTCATTGTCCAGGGTGGAAACTGCAAGCTCGGGGGTGGGTAAGGGCGCGCTCGAGACCGTTGCGGCAAACGCTTGGGGTTGGGGCGGTGCGGACACGATCAGGGGTTGTGCCACGGTCCCATGACGGCTGATCCGAATCGACTCCTCGCCCTCGTGAATCTCGATTTCGGCGACGTCGGATTGCTGCAGCAGCTCGATGAGCTTCTTGAGTTTGCGAATGTCCATGTTTTCGTCGTTACTTCTGCTCGGTGTCTTGATCCAGCCGCTCGATGGCTGCGTTCAATGCCAGCTCGTAGCCGAGGGGGCCTAAGCCGGTGATGATACCTGCGGCGATGTCCGAGAAATAGGAGTGGTCACGGAAGGGCTCCCGGGCATGAATGTTGGAGAGGTGCACTTCGATGAAAGGAATCGCCACGGCGAGCAAGGCATCGCGCAGGGCGACGCTGGTGTGGGTGAAGGCCGCCGGGTTGATGATGATAAAAGCGACGCCGTCACGCCCCGCGCCCTGGACCGCCTCCACGAGCTCATGCTCGGCATTGCTTTGCACGAGTTCGAGCCGGTGTCCTGCTGCCGCTGCCCGGCGGTGTAGCCTGGCACCGATGTGCTCCAGGGTGTCCCGTCCGTAATGCGCCGGCTCCCGAGTGCCGAGCAGGTTCAAGTTGGGGCCATTTAAGACGAGAATCGATGCCATAGGCGTAGAGATCAACTTTAAATCCGCAGATTACGCAGATTTTCACAGATTGTTTAGTTTTTAATCTGTGAAATCTGCGGATAAACACGAATTTACACAAATTCGTGGTTATTCGTGGTTTTTTCGATCTAGTTCAGTAGAGGACCCAGCTGCTCGGTCAGGGCGGCACGGGTCACCTCACCGGACTGTGCGTAGACCCGCCGTCCATGGGAGTCGAAGATCGCGGTAAAGGGTAAGCCCTGCACGTGGTTACCCAACCGCCGGGACAGCTCGATGGCGTCCGTATCACCGAGTAGGATCGGAAAGCTGGCCGGATGCTCGGCCAGGAAGCGTTCCACATCCTCGTGGTTATCGATGGCGATACCGACCACCTGGAGACCGGCCTCGGCATGGGTGCGCTGCAGCTCATCGAACAGGGGCAGCTCCCGCAGGCAGGGCGGACACCAGGTGGCCCAGAAGTTGAGCACCAGTATCTTGCCGGCCCAGCGGCTGCTGGCGACCTCCTGTCCGTCAAGATCGGGCAGGCGGAACTGCGGCAGCTGGTCGAGGAGGTCGGTCTCGCTGTTCCGGCTGTGGAGAAACGGCGGTCCGAATCCCGGCCCCTCACCCAGCCACTTCCAATCGAAGAGAAAGCGGGCGAACAAGACCCCGAGGGCAGCAGCGACTACCACCGTGAGTATAATCTTATAGCGAGGTCGTGTTGACATTTAACCTACCTGGGAGCTTGGGGAACAGGAACCACGAATAGACCACGAATACTTTCACAGTCCCCGAAGTGTGGGAGCCAGAGAAGGCTCCCAGGATACGTAATAAGCGAGATGAGATAGACCCGGACGAGGCGGCTTCGCCTCAGGTCCAGAGCAGTTCTACATCATAGGGTTCGAGCTGATGATCGTGGGTGACCAACGTTAAATGTTCGACCCGAGCCTGTGCAATGAGCATCCGGTCGAACGGATTGCGATGGTGGAGCGGAAGCCCCTTCGTCTCCGCGGCGTGCTCGAATCCGATGGCAAGTCGTTCGAATCCGCTGTCAGTTACACCTGTGGCAAAGTCGGCATCGAGATCCAGCTTGCCGAGACGCACCTTGATCGCGGCCTCCCACGCCGACGCGGCGCTCACGAAGACTAGTTCGGCATTGGCGATGTTATCCCGTACGGCTTTCCGTAACCGCGTATCGTCGAGCTTCCACCACAGAAACACATGGGTGTCCAGCAGCAATCCGTTGGTCGCGATCACGAATCGCCTTCGAATGCGGCGAGGACGTCGTCTGCAAGCGGTGCGTCGAAGTCCTCCGCGATTCGAACCTTGCCTTGCCAACCACCGGGTACACGCTTTTCGGGTCTGGCCTCGAACGGAACCAATTTCGCCACTGGCCGACCGGCCTTGGCAATGATGGTCTCCTCTCCCGCGGCGGCGCGGTCCACGAGCTTCGACAAAGAGGTCTTGGCTTCATAGAGATTCAATACGGTCCTGGACATGGCAAATCGGGAAACATTGGTAAAATTTGACCAGCGTAGCGTGACAATCCTTTCCCGACAAGTCACGCTGTCGGACTGACCCGTTGCTACCCAATCCCTCTCCCGGTGGGAGAGAGGCTTTTGCAGTACCCGCCCCGGGCTCAGGATGGTGGGTGTACCCAACAAAGCTGTTGGGCCACGGACCATCCCTGGATAAAAAATGACGCAAGCATTGGAACATTTCATTGAGCATTCGACCGCAAAGGTTTTGATCCGGTTCCTTGGTCATCGCTGTATCTTTAGACCCTTGGCTTTGTTGACCAACTAATCACCTAATGCCAAAAATCAGCCGACCAAAAACGCGGTACCACTGAGTTTGAATTCCCCATAAAACGAGCGCCGCGTTTTTGGGTCAGCTGGGTTTTTCTTGTTAGATTTCACTTCTCGAACTTGCGGAGATAGCGAGAATACACCCACCCAGTGCATGTCTCGCCTGTGTCGTCACGCAGAAACTCAACTTCGGTCCAGCGTTTCACGCGCTTGATTACGCGTACCGTTTTCCCCAACACCAAACTACCAATGATCTCGGCATGCATACTCCCTGATGCACGGATGTGAAGCCGAGTAGCGTAAACGAACCTATAGTCTGCTAGTTCCTCTGAGTCATAGAGTTCGTGTGCATCACGAATGATTTTCTTCTTCGCAACACGGGCATCAGTGGCCACATATTCTCGCCACCATTCCTGATAGATTGGAGTGGTGAGGTTGGCGACGATGGAAATTACATACGGGAGAACTAAAAATAGAATAGCCTGGCGTAACCGCGGCGTTAGTTGTCCAAGCCATGTGATAAGGCTTTGCAAGAATTCCCGTACGGATTCTTGAGCTGCCTGAAAAGAACTGGCTGCTGCACTAATTTCGGCTGCTGAGATTTCCTCACCATCTATCGATACATTTCCAGCGACATCGACATCGATTGAAAAATTCTGCAGCTCGGAAAGGTAGCGATTAATAGGGTTTAAGAGATCGGCAATCTGGTTACGTGCTAACGTGGCTGGGGCAAGCTGCGACCTTATCGATTTGACAAAATTTGCTTGTGGTTTCAACACCCACTTAAGGTGATCCTGAATCCACCTTTGGGGACGCAGTAAGTCTTCTAGTTGCTTCTGGGTTTCAAGGCGCGGATTTGGTACCTCCTTAAGCTGTGACTTGATGATGTCAAAGGAATAAAGGCTGCGTTGAATTTTCTCTTGAAGCTTGAGAACAGGATCTTCTAGCGTGTCCAAATATGATTTGGCGGAGTTGTATGGTTTTAGGAGTTGAGAAATTTGGTCCTGGAACTCCGACTGGGGTCTACTCAGGTGTTCAATGTTATCCTGAATGGATTTATATGGGCGGAGCAGAGCGTCCATTGACCGCAGTATCTTTTTGTAGTCTTCGTCCATCGCGTTTCCCTACACCGTGTCTGGTTATGAAATCTAACAGTCAACCAAGTGGTTGGTGTAGGGTCCGCTGTGCGGACCGCCTGCGTGTTGCGACCATTCTACATACGAAAAACAGCCAGTTAGAGTTAAATGTCAACAGCCCCTAGCTTACGCAAGTGGTCGGCGAACTCCCGCGCCGGTTTGAAGCCGATCACCCGATAGCCGCGCCGCTCCCGGCCCTCGGAGTCGAAGAACAGAATAGCCGGTGGTCCCGGAATGCCGAAGCGGCCCTGCATCAATTCCCGGTCCTGCGCATCATTGGCGGTGACGTCCGCCCGCAGTAAGACGAAGCGATCCAGCTCGGCGACTACTGTGGGATCGGAGAAGGTATAGCGCTCCAGCTCCTTGCAGGTCACACACCAGTCCGCATAGAAATCCAACATAACCGGTCTGCCGGCACCACTGGCGGCGGCCAGCTCCCGCTCCAGATCCGCGACCGATTTGATGGGTTTGAAGACGGCCTGTCGCTCGGTGGCCTCGCCTCCTCCCAGGCCGAGTCCGCGCAGGGGTTGTACTGTGTCCTTACCGCCCGCGGCTGTGCCCACCAGCATCAGCACACCGTAGGTGAGCAGGCCGAAGCCGAGGCCCTTCCACAGCTTGCTCCAGCCGTTTGCTGCGGGCGGCAATTGTTGCAGGGCGCCCAGATACACCCCTGAGCAGATCAGCAGCAGCCCCCACAAGGCCATGGTGGCGGCGGGGGGCAGGATACGCTCCAGCAGCAGGACGGCCACCGCCAACAGGGCCACGCCGAACACGGCCTTCACCACATCCATCCAGGCCCCGACCTTGGGCAGCAACCTGCCCGCCGAGGTGCCGATGGCGATCAGCGGGGCGCCCATGCCTAGACTGAGGGCGAACAGGGAAGCACCACCCAGCAGCCAGTCGCCAGTTTGGCCGATGAAGATCAGGGCACCGGCCAGGGGCGGCGCGACGCAGGGGCCGACGATCAGGGCCGAGAGCAGACCCATGATGGCCACCCCGACCAGGGTCCCGCCCTCCTGACGGTTGCTGATGGCGGCGAGCTTAGATTGCAGCCTAGAGGGCAACTGCAGCTCATAGAAGCCGAACATGGACAGGGCCAGGGCCACGAAGACCAGGGCAAACAGGCCAAGGCTCCAGGGGTTCTGGAAAGCTGCCTGCAGATTGGCGCCGAACAGGCCCGCAAGCACCCCGGCGACGGCGTAGGTCAAGGCCATGGCGAGCACATAGACCAGGGACAGTACAAAGGCCTTGCGGGTGGTGATGGCCGCCCCTTGACCGGCGATAATGCCCGACAGGATGGGGATCATGGGAAAGACGCAGGGCGTGAAGGCCAACAGCAGGCCGAAGCCGAAGAACAGGACCGCGGTCGCCCACGGATTGCCGCCGGCCAGCACGGCCGCGATCCGATCCGATTCGGAAAGGGGTTCACTGTCCTCCGTGGTTTCCGGAGGTGCCGTATCGGCAGTCGGCGCTCGGGCTCGGGATGTGGCGATGTCGGCGATCTCGGTGGCGGCGGGCAGGTCCAGGCCGATCCGCCGGGTGACCGGGGGATAACAGATCCCGCGCTCGGCACAGCCCTGGTACTTCACCACCAGCGTCAGGCTGGTCGGTTCCGTCGCTCCCCGCACCAGCGGCAACGGCAGGTCGATGCGGTGATGGTAGACGGCCACGTCGCCGATGCTGCCGTCCGGGCGTACCGTGTCGGGCTTGATCTCCGGCTCCGGCAGCTCATAGGGGCCGAGGGCGACGTTCGGGGCGTTTTCCAGGGCGATTCGAATCTGCTCCTGGTAGAGAAAGGTCCCGTCCGCGATATCCCAGGTGAGCCAAAGACGGTCCGGGGCCGCGACCTCGGCGGTAAAGCGGAAGGCCTGTTCCGCCGTCGGGATGGCGTCTTCCGTTCCGAAGCCCAACGCCTGGCCGAGGTTCCAGGATACGCGGCGGATTTCGGGGTCGAGCGCCTTGCCCGAGACACGAGATGTCTGGTCGGGCGGGAGCAACGCCGCTTCGCCCGTCACCGCCGCCGGGGCAGCGAGCAGCGGGAGAAGCAGTAGCAGGAGGGTCAGACGTCCACCGAGGTACATGCAGTCACCCACCGCAGGTACGCGGGCAGACCCTTGGTCACGGGGATTGCGATGACCTCGGGCAGCTCGTAGGGATGCAACGCACACAGACGCGCGCGCAATGCGTCGAAGCGGGCCTTTGTCGTCTTGATCAGCAACAGCGTCTCGGTATCGCGTTCCACCTTATCCTGCCACAGGTACACGGACGTCAAAGCAGGCAACCGATTGACGCAGGCGGCAAGCCGCTCCCCCACCAGCGTCTCGGCGATCCTGGTCGCGGTCTCCTCGTCCGGACAAGTGCAGAAGACCAACAGGATCTCTGAGTGGCCCTCTATCGAGTCTGGATGCATGTCGTCAAGTACCTAAGGTTGGGCTAGAGTCTTCGGTCTCAAACTGCATGGCACATTAACGCGAACCGACGCAAAGGGGAACGCTTTGTTATCGAGCTGTGAAAATCCGTGTAATCCGCGGATCAATCCCCCTGTTCAAAAGCTTCCTGAAGGTGAAAAGGCAGCTCGAACCGGGCATGGGGTTCCCGCTTTCCACCCTCATGTTAAGGTAGGTAACCGATATCCGAATTGCCCGAGAACCCGAGACCGGTCCTGTGTTTCTTTTCTTACTGTTGTTCATCGGAATCCCCCTGATCGAGCTCTACTTCCTGATCCAGGTAGGCTCGCAGATCGGCGCCTTATCGACCATCGGCCTCTCTATCTTCACGGCGCTGCTCGGGGGCGTGCTGGTCCGGATCCAGGGCTTTTCGGTGCTCATGCGGGTCCGCGATGCCATGGGGCGGAACCAGGTGCCGGCCCTGGAGCTGCTCGATGGGGCATTGCTGCTGGTGGCGGGCCTGGTCCTGCTGCTGCCGGGTTTCTTTACCGATACCCTGGGTTTCTTGCTGCTCGTGCCGAAACTGCGCCGGTTCTTGATCTTGCGCTTCTTCCGCATCCTTCCCGATGAGCCGTCACTCGACCAGGGTCCGGACCGACCTGGTCCGCGA
This sequence comes from Candidatus Thiosymbion oneisti, assembly GCF_900092655.1. Taxonomy (GTDB): domain Bacteria; phylum Pseudomonadota; class Gammaproteobacteria; order Chromatiales; family Chromatiaceae; genus Thiosymbion; species Thiosymbion oneisti. The sequence goes on along the minus strand of NZ_FLUY01001677.1, from coordinate 10,959 downwards.
GTGATCGAGGGCGAATTTCGTCGCGAGCGGGATTGAAGAGATACAGGAAAAGCCAAAGATCGATCGGAGCTTCTCCATGAAATTTCCCTACGGTATTGCTGATTTTTATGCTTTGATCACGGAAGATTATTTTTACGCCGATCGTACGGATCGCATCACTTCCCTCGAAGCAGCGGGCAAACACCTCCTGTTCCTGCGTCCGCGCCGGTTTGGAAAAAGTCTGGTGCTGTCGATGCTGGAAAACTACTACGACCTAGCCAAGTCGGACGAGTTCGAGCGACTGTTCGAGCGCCTCAAGATCGGCGAAAATCCCACCCCCCTCCACAATCGCTATTTCGTGATGCGCTGGGATTTTTCCATGGTGGCCTCCCATGGCGACACCCAAGCCATCGAGCAGGCGTTGCACGACCATATCAACGTCTGTGTACAGGGTTTCATCGACCGCTACCGGGAACAGCTGCCCCCGGTCTCCCCCCTCAATCCCACTAATGCCTTGGCCTCTTTTCACACCCTTGTCAATGCGGTGAACCGGACACCGTACAAACTCTATCTCTTCATCGACGAATACGACAACTTCGCCAACGAGGTCATGACCGCCCAGCTGGGTGGGGAAGACCGCTATGCCACCCTGGTGCATGGCGAAGGCATCCTGAAAACCCTGTTCAAAGCGATTAAATCCTTAAGCAGCGGGCAGGGTCTCGACAAGGTGTTCATCACCGGGGTGTCGCCGGTGGTCATGAGCGACATCAGCAGTGGATATAACGTGGCCAGGGACATCTCTTTTCGTCCGGAATATCACGATCTATGTGGTTTCCATGCAAGCGAAGTGGCCGGGGTGCTGGAGGAAATCGGCGAGGAATGCGGATTGGCGGCTACCCAGGTGGAAGAGGCCCGCGCCGTGATGCGTACCTTCTACAACGGCTATCGTTTCGGCTACACAGCAGGCCACCTTCTCTACAATCCCACCCTGGCGCTGTATTTCCTCGATGAGTACCGGCGTGATTGTGCTTATCCCCGGAAGATCCTGGACGACAACCTGGCCATGGATCGCAACCGCATCGAATACATCGCTCGCCTGCCCCATGGCGATGAACTGATCACAAAGGTCCTTGATCCCACCGACTCGATCCTGATCGACGAGTTGGCCAATCGCTTCGGCGTCGAGGACATGTTGACTGCCACCCATGACCAGCCCTTTCTGGCCTCTCTCATGTATTACCTGGGGGTATTGACCATTGCCGGGAGCGACCCCATGGGTCGCTTGGCGCTGACCATTCCCAACCTGGTGATCCGGCGCCTGTACGTGGAGCGCATCCGGGACGCCCTGCTGCCTGAATATGAAGACCGCGAGACCTCCCGTCAGGCCGCGGAACATTTCTATACCAGTGGAGACATCGAACCGCTCTGCGATTTCATCGAGAACCGCTATTTTCAGATCTTCGACAACCGGGATTATCGCTGGACCAACGAACTGGTGGTCAAGACCGCATTCCTGGTGGTGCTCTTTTCCGACACCTTTTACATCATGGATTCGGAAACGGCCATCGACAAGGGCTATGCCGATCTCAGCATGATGGTCCGTCCCGACATGCGCAAGTACCAGCTACTGGATCACCTGTTGGAATTCAAATACATCCCGCTGCAGGAATTGGGTCTGAGCAACCAGGAAATCAGGTTGAAAAGCCGAGAGGAATTACGGGCCCTGCCCCAGGTCAAGGCCAAACTCGCGCAAGCCACGGCACAACTGACCCGCTATCGCGCCATACTGGAACAGGTCTATGGTGAAAGGCTACGCCTTTCCACCCATGCGGTGGTGGCCCTGGGGCTTACGCGGTTGGTTTGGGAATGATCATGCTGCATGAATATAGAGGATAGAAACATGAATGATGTCCCTTCGAGGGCAATGCTATTAAGTTAAACGTTACCGGTCGACAAACAAGCGGAGAAACGACGAATCACACGCATCCGCGCGCATGGATTCGCGTCGATTCGCACGCTTTGTCGTTTTCTCTTCCGCATCCTGATCGACCACCACAAGCGGTCAGCAGCTAACTTAATGGCATTGCCTTCGAGGGCGCATTGGCGAAATTCACCCGGTAGGCGTGCTTGCGGTCTCGGTACAGGCGATCGGCGATCACCTGAGCCACCCAAGAGAGGACTGCGCTAAGTTTAGCCCGTCGTATTTCAATGCCATTCAAGGTTTAAATGGAAACATCGCCACTAGCAACGGGTTGGGCACGCCACACCTAGCACTCCCTCTCCCTCTGGGAGAGGGCCGGGGAGAGGGGATCAAATCAAGCAACGGGGCATAATGAACCCTTCTACGCTAACCATTTAAAAATTTACCACTACCCATCTCTGTATGCCCGTGAAGCCTGCCGGCTTCACCATCGCAATAGGGCTTGGGCTTTCCTCCTTGTCGCGCCTCGCTCTCGGGCACCCAGAGACGCACCTCGCTTACCAAAATATTCACGTGCAACGGGTATACTTCGGCACTGCGGTAGTCGCCTCAAGCCGGTAAAAAGATTGATCGATCGGAGCCTCCCCATGAAATTCCCCTACGGCATCAGTGATTTCGATTCCCTTATCACGAGACAATTCTATTACGCGGACCGCACGGGCCATATTCCATTGCTGGAAGAGGCCGGCGATCAGCTGTTGTTCCTGCGTCCGCGCCGGTTCGGCAAGAGTCTGTTGTTGTCCGTGTTGGAGAACTACTATGACCTCAACCAGGCGGACCGGTTTGAGCAGCTGTTCGGGGAGCTTGCCATCGGTAAAAACCCCACTGCCGGGCATAACCGATACTTCGTACTGAAATGGGACTTTTCCGGGGTCAGTCCGGTGGGCAACGGTGAGGAGATCAAGCGTAATCTCTATCGTTACCTGAACCTTCGGATCAGTGCCTTCTCGGATTATTATCGGGAAACACTGCCGGGTCCCCTCCAAATCGATCCCCAGGATACCCTGGCTTCTTTCCAATCTTTGCTGAACGCCGTACAGCAGACCGACTATTCCTTGTATCTGCTCGTCGATGAGTACGACAACTTCGCCAATGAATTGATGATGGGGCATCGCAGCGCGGAGGAAAGCCGTTATCAGGCCCTATTGTCCGGCGAGGGCTGCATGAAAGCCCTGTTCAAGACCATCAAGGCCGCTGCCGGCGGACAGGGCCTTGAACGGGTGTTCATTACCGGCGTGTCGCCGGTCGCCATGAGCGATCTGACCAGCGCCTACAATGTGGCGGAGAATATCTACTTACTCCCGCAATTCAACGCGCTGTGTGGTTTCCGGGAAGCGGAGCTCGCTAGCGTCCTATCGGAGATCGCCAGAGAGTGCGACTTGCCCCAATCCGATGCGGACGAGGCGCTTTCCATGATGCGAACCTTCTATAACGGTTATCGCTTTAGCCGCAATACCGAAGAGCAGGTCTACAATCCGACCCTCGCGCTGTATTTCCTGAAGGTTTTCCGGCGTGACTGCCGCTATCCGGACAGAATTCTGGATAGCAATCTGGCCATGGACCGGGGCAAGATGCACTACATCTCCCGCTTGCCCGAAGGCCGACAACTCATCTTCGATGCCCTGGCGGAAACGGAATCCGTAACGATTTTCGAGTTGGCCGATCGTTTCGGCGTGGAAGACATGCTCCACGCCCCCAAGGATACCGGTTTTGTGGTATCCCTCCTGTACTATTTCGGCATCCTGACCCAGGGCGGCACGACGCCCTTTGGTGAGCTCGTTCTGACCATTCCCAACCTGGTCATCCGCAAGCTCTACGCCGAACGCATCAAGGAGATGTTGCTGCCGGAAGGGAAGGCGCTGGATCTTGCGCGTCGGGCCGCCGAGGCCCTGTACCAGCGCGGCGATCTGCAACCTTTGTGCGATTTCGTGGAACAAAAGTATTTCAAGCTATTCAGCAACCGCGATTATGCCTGGAGTAATGAGCTGACCGTCAAGACCGCGTTTCTGACCCTGCTCTTCAACGATACCCTGTACATCATGGAATCGGAGGCGGAAATCGAACGCGGTCATGCGGATCTGACCATGATCGTGCGCCCGGATAGGCGTCAGTACCAGATACTGGATATCCTCATCGAGTTCAAATTCGTGTCGCTCAAAGAAGCCGGACTTGACGGTAAGACACTCGCGACAATGGACTACGAGGCACTGCGGGCATTGCCCGCGGTACAGGGCAAACAGCGCGAGGCCGAATCGGGTCTGGCGCGTTATCGGGAAAAACTGAGCAACAAATTTGGCGCTCTGCCGCGCCTGCACAGCTTCACCGTGGTCGCGGTCGGATTCGAGCGCTTGGTGTTTTCATCATCAGAATGAAGGCAGGGCAACCGAATAGTAATCACTGCCGACAAGGGCTATGCCGATCTCAGCATGGTTGTCCGTCCCGACATGCGCGAATACCAGCTACTGGATCACCTGTTGGAACTCATATACATTCCGCTGAAGGAATTGGGTCTGAGCAACCGGGAGGTCAGGCTGAAAAGCCGAGAGGAGCTGCGGGCACTGCCCCTATGTGCCTCCGGGCTGCCTTTCAGGTATCCTAATCAAACGCCATAAATTGCTAAGGAACCCATGATGACTAACAGAAGGTAATGCAACCCTTGTAAAGGAAACCGAGTCAATGCCTATCGCCATCATTGGCATGGGCTGCCGTTTCCCCGGTGATGCGGAAAATCCCCGAAAATTCTGGAAAATGCTCTGCGAGGGGCGTGACGGGGTTATCGAGGTGCCGTCAGACCGCTGGGATGTGCGGCGCTTTTATGATCCGGACCCGAATAAGCCCGGCAAGACCTACACGAAGCATGGTGCCTATCTGCGCCAGCCAATCGACCAGATGGACGCGCTGTTTTTCGGTATCTCGCCACGGGAAGCGGAAACCCTGGATCCCCAGCAACGGTTGATACTGGAGGTCACCTGGGAGGCCCTGGAAGACGCGGGATTGGTACCGAAACAGCTGGCGGGTTCTGCCACCGGGATATTTATCGGTGGTTTCATCATCGATCACATAACGAAAAGCACTAGCCCTTATAACCGCGATCTGCTGGGAACCTACAGCGCGGTGAGCTTCACCCACACCATTCTCTCGGCGCGGATTGCCTACGTGCTGGATCTACACGGCCCTTGCATGACCTTGGATACGGCTTGTTCATCGTCGCTGGTGGCGTTTCATCAGGCCTGTCAGTCGCTTCGCGCCGGGGAATCGGACCTTGCCCTGGTGGGGGGCGTGAACGTCATGCACCGTCTGGAAATCCCCATAAGCATGTGTAAAAGCCAGCTCCTTGCCGAGGACGGACGCAGCAAGAGTTTCGATGCCCGTGGCGACGGCTACGGACGTGGCGAGGGCGCCGGCATCGTAGTGCTGAAACCCCTGGATGCGGCGAAGCGGGATGGTGATTCCATCTATGCCGTGGTTCGGGGCACGGGCATCGATCAGGATGGCTGCACCGAGGGCATTACGCTGCCCAATGGCCAGGCCCAGGCAGCGCTGATCCGGCAGGTATGCGAGAGATCCGATATCGCGCCGAGTGAAATTGCCTATTTCGAGGCCCATGGCACCGGTACGGCGGTGGGCGATCCCACCGAATGCAATGCATTGGGCAGGGTGTTGGGCCAGGGTTGTTCACCGGGCGATGGATGCTTCGTGGGTTCTCTGAAAGCGAATATCGGCCATTTGGAGGCGGCGGCTGGCATTGCCGGCGTGATCAAGAGCGCCCTTTGCCTGACCCACAGGCAGATACCGCCGGTGGCCAATCTGGAGACTCCGAATCCCAAGATTTCCTTCAAGGCACTGGGGCTTCGATTACCCAGGAAGCTGGAACCGATGCCCGAGGACAAAAAGCCGCTTTATGTCGGGATCAACTCGTTCGGTTATGGGGGCACCAATGCCCATGTCATTTTGGAAGAGGCCCCGGCGACAGAGAAGTTGCCCGTGGAAGACGCCCCCGACGCCCCTTACCTACTGCCGCTTTCGGCCCGTAGCGAAAAGGCATTGTCCGCCCTGGCCCAATCTTACCTGGATTTCCTGTCCGCACCCGAAGCCCCCCCTTGCGCGATATCTGCTATTCCGCCAGCGTCCGCCGCGAGCATCACAATCACCGGTTAGCCCTGATTGCTGACTCGCGCGACGGTATGGCGGAACAACTGCAATCGTTCGTGAAGGGAGAAGGTGGGCACTTGCTGACCGGGCAGGTCTTTCCCGGACAAGAAACGAGGCCGGTCTCTGGGGTATCCCCACGAAATCGACTCCAGAATCAGTCGCTTGTGCCTCAAGGCGTGGCCTGACCCATACCAAACACTGGTTGTTGCGGTAACCAATTGATTTCAAAAGCTACTTTGTGGGGATACTTCAGGGCCGGTCTTTGTTTTTACCGGCATGGGACCCCAGTGGTGGGCAATGGGCCGTGAATTGTTGCAACACGAGCCGGTATTTCGGGAAGTCGCGGAGGAATGCGACGCCATTTTCCAACGCTTCGCGGGTTGGTCGATCCTTGCCGAGATGAAGGCCGACCAAACACGCTCGAAGATGTCAGAAACCCATATAGCGCAACCGGCCAATTTCATAGTGCAGGCCGGTTTGTCGGCCTTGTGGCGATCCTGGGGGATTGAACCTGCCGCCATCACAGGCCATAGCGTAGGGGACGTCACCGCCTCCTACATCGCGGGTATCCTGGGGCTGGAAGACGCGATGCTCGTGAGTTATCACCGCAGTCGCCTCCAAAAGACCGTTGCCGGCCAGGGGAAGATGCTGGCCGCAGGGCTCGCGATGGAGGAGGCCCGGGAAATGTTAGCAGTGGATGGCGAGCAGGTCTCCTTTGCCGCCGTCAATAGTCCCGCGTCTGTCACGCTATCCGGCAACCCGGATGCGTTGGAGGAGATGGCGGCCAAGTTGAAGGACAAAGCTGTATTCAACCGTTTTCTGAAGGTGGAGCTGGCCTACCACAGCCATATCATGGAGCCCCTGAAGGATGAGTTCCGGGCGGTGTTGTCGACGCTGCGACCTAGGATGCCTTCCGTTCCCTTTTATTCCACCGTGCTCGGCCGGCGCGTCGAGGAACCCGCCTGCGATGGCGAGTATTGGTGCGACAACATTCGGCAACCAGTGCTATTTGCCAGGTCGATAAAGAACCTCATCGATGACGGCCATCGATTGTTCCTCGAGGTGGGTCCCCATCCGGTGCTTTCTACGTCTATCAAAGAATGCCTGGCCCATCGCGGGGCCAAGGGGACGGTAATTGCTTCCCTGCATCGCGAAAAACCGGAAAGGGCTACCCTGCGGGAAGCGCTCGGTAGTCTCCATATAGCGAACACACCGATTGATTTCAAACGTTTTTATGGCGCGGGTAATTATGTTCGCCTTCCCACCTATCCCTGGCAGCGGGAAACCTATTGGATCGAATCGGAAGCATCCATCCGGGATTGCTTAGGTAGCCCGGAGCAACATCCCCTTCTGGGAGAGCGCCTGGTTGGGCCGGTATTCGACGCCCCGTCCTGGGAGAGCATGCTCAATAACAATTTTCTACCCTATCTGCCCGACCATCGCATCGAAGGGTTGACAATTCTCCCGGGGGCGGCCTATGTAGAGATCGGACTGACCATTCACAAGGCGGTGTATGAAAAGGAGGCATGCGCCTTGGAGGGAATCAAGTTCCATCGGGCACTGGTCATGGAAGCGAGCGATGACCCCGTTCTTCATGTGAACCATGACAAGGAAACCCGCGAATACGCCATTCACAGTCGAACCCCTGACGACAAGTCCAATTGGACATTACATGCCACGGGCAGTATTTCAACATTACGGATCGGTGATGCGGATCGCATCGCTCTGGATGAAATCAGGGAGCATTGTCATGTATCCATGGACGCTGATGCCCTCTATGCCCAATTGCACGAGATCGGTTTGCAATATGGCCCCTATTTCCGAGGTATCCGCCGGTTATGGAAAGGGAAAGATGAGGTGCTCGCCCGGATCGAAGGCCATGAAGCGTTTGCTGGCGACGATAATGATTACCGCCTTCATCCGACGCTTCTGGACGCTGGCTTCCAGTCCTTGATCGCCCTGTTGGATGACAATACCGTTCCCTACGTACCGGTCTCCATCCGCCAGCTCCGTTTCCATGCCAGCCCAAAGACAGGTTGCTGGAGTCATGCCCGTCTTACCAGACGCTTAGCTGGGTTTATCGAGGCCGATATCAACTTCTGTGACGATGACGGTCATGTCCTGGTGGAGGTAAAAGACTTACGTTGCCAGGCATTGGCGACGGAAAAAGACGAAAGACCTGTGGACTGGAAGCAGTGGACCTACGAGTTTGCCTGGGAATCGGCGGAAAAACCTGCTCCGATCGAGACGAATATACCGGTACAGTGGTGGCTGTTTTCCGATCGGGGAACCGTCGGCAAACGATTAGGTGAACAGCTGCTTTCCCATGGGGCGGAAAGCGTTATCCGGGTATTGCCGGGCAGCACCTTTCAAAAGACGAATCCCACCCATTTCCAGATTCGCTGTGACAGCAGTCAAGACATGGAACGGCTTCTGGAAACCGCTGGAGATGGCGACAGGGTAGTTTACCTGTGGGGATTGGATGCATCCGTAGCAAACGACGATCCGGCGAGAGTGGCAGATGCTATTACCTGTTTGCACCTGATTCAAGCCATGGCCCGAAGTGAACAATTCGAATCCGGGCACTTTTTTCTTATCACCCGCAATGCACAACCAGTTGACTCCCACGAACGATCGCTTGTGCTCGCCCAAGTACCTCTGGTGGGACTCGTGCGGGTCGCTATCAACGAGTATCCCGATATCCGGTTCCATCTGGTGGATCTGGACTGCGAAGATGAGAACGATTACCTTGTCTCCCTGTCCCTGGTGTCGGAATTGTTGGCGGACAGCCCCGAGGAAGAAATCGCGTTGCGTGGTGCCGAATGTTATGTCCATCGTCTGGTGCAAACGCGGATCACGGAACCGGAACCAATTTCCGCCACGTTCGGTCTTGGCTATGAACTCGAGGTAGGTACGCCCGGCAGTATCGAAAGCCTTCATTTCCGTGAAAAACAAAGACGGATACCTGGCTCGGGCGAGATCGAGCTCGAAATCCACGCCGCTTCCCTGAATTACAAGGATGTATTGAAGGTGGCAAAAATTCTGCCGGAAGAGGCACTGGAAAATACTTTCTATGGCGATAACCTTGGCATGGAGGCCACAGGCATCATCACCCAGGTTGGGGAAGGCGTCGGGGACTATCGGGTCGGGGATGCGATTGTCGCTTCGCTGCCGAACGCCTTCAGCTCTTACATTACCGTGCCTGTCGATTCGGTATTTCTCGTGCCGAAGCTGGGTAATCTCAGTTACGAGGAAGCCGTCAGCGTGCCGCGGGTCTTTATCACCGCCTATTACGGACTCCACTACGTTGCGCGGTTGCAGCCTGGTGAGAACGTGTTGATTCACGCCGCCGCCGGAGGAGTCGGCATGGCCGCCATCCAGGTGGCCCGGTGGATCGGGGCCGAGATCTTCGCTACTGTCGACAGCCCCGAGAAATCCGATTATCTGCGTTCCATGGGCGTCGAACATGTCATGGATTTCCGCGCCCTGGATTTTGTCGATGAGATCATGGTATCGACCGGTGGCAAGGGCGTGGATGTGATCATGAGCGTCTTGCCCGGCGAGATCGTCGCCAAGAGTTTCACCCTCCTCGGTGCATTCGGTCGTTTCATCGAGATCGGCAAACAGGATATCGTGAACAATAACCGTTTTCCCTTGCGGCCGTTCAATCGCAGTCAGACCTTTGCCGTCGTCGATATCGATCAATTGATGGTGGAGCGTTCCGGGGTATTCAGGCGGATGTTAGGCGAGGTCTGGGGACGATTCATGGCGCGGGATTTCACGCCCCTGCCCACCAAGGTGTTTCCGGCGGCACGCATTACGGATGCCTTCAGCTATATGGCCGACTCGAGACATATCGGTAAGATAGCGGTTTCCATACGGAATATACAAGGGCTTTCGGTATGGCCGATGGCAATGGAAAAGACCCTATTCAAACCGGATGCCACTTACCTGATTACGGGCGGTTTCGGTGGTTTCGGCTTAGCGGTCGCCAGGTGGATGAGCACGTTGGGCGTGAGAAATCTGGTACTGGTCGGACGGAGTGGTGCCGCGACGGAAGAGGCGCAACAGACGGTGGAAGACTTGGAGAAAGCCGGCACTCGGATATTCGCGGCATCCACTGACATTTCCCGGGGATCTCAGGTAGCAAAGCTTATGAGCGAGATTAACGCCACCATGCCACCACTCAAGGGGATCATACATGCGGCGGCGGTGCTGGACGATGCGCCCATCGCCGAACTCGATGCAGAGCGGTTCTCGAAGGTGATGGCCCCCAAGGCCCTCGGTGCCTGGCACCTACACCAGCAGACACAGGATATCCGCCTGGATTTCTTCGTTTTGTTCTCATCGATCTCCGCCCAAATCGGCAATGCAAGCCAAGGTAACTATGTGGCGGCCAATGTATTCCTCGATGTGCTGGCTTACCACAGACGGGCCAATGGACTGGCGGCAACGAGCGTCAATTGGGGTGCTATTTCGGAAGTCGGCATGGCAGCCCGCGGCAAGGAGACCGGCGAGTATCTGGAGGGCATTGGTGTAAGGGGGATTACTCTTGTTCAGGCCATGAAGGCACTGGCCTACATACTCTATTGGCGACTGGTGCAAATCAGCTTCATACATGCCGATTGGGGAAAATTGGGGCAGTTCTACCCAACCTTCGCCGCCTCGCCACGGTTTTCTCATCTCATTCCCAAAGAAGATATCTCGGCAGAGGATTCACCAGACAACACTTTGCGTCGGGAGTTGCGGGCGATGGGAGCGGATGAACAAAAAGAGGTAGTGGTTAAATTTAAATGCGACCTAATGCTTTGAACTCCACCGTTTTGCCATCCCTGGCCCTGGATTCC
>NZ_FLUY01001672.1 GCF_900092655.1 Candidatus Thiosymbion oneisti | reverse complement strand
GATAGTGGTAAATTTCTAACTGATAGAGTGGTTGATAGTCCAAGTCCGCCGACCCGCATAGCGGTCTGACCTACCCTCTGCCAGTTAAAGATTTACCACTACC
>NZ_FLUY01000879.1 GCF_900092655.1 Candidatus Thiosymbion oneisti | reverse complement strand
GCGGCTACAGCACATAGGGTTGGGTTATGTCCCCTGCCCCTCCCAGACATCCCGGTCGCATGAGCGTTTTGAATCCGCAAGGGTGTAGGTTGCTTTAAAACGCCGGCACCCACCCGGCAGACGATCCGATGCGGGCCTTGGTGCATCGC
>NZ_FLUY01001666.1 GCF_900092655.1 Candidatus Thiosymbion oneisti | reverse complement strand
TTGGCTCTTTATGGATTCCGGACTGCCAAGGATCATGGAAGGGTACCACCGGACGTTTTGGAGTGCGGCGGCAACCTTACCCCAGTGCTTACCGGAACCGACAGCGCTTGGCATAACCGGGGGGTCGGCCAAGGGGCACAAGCCCGCCGCCGCTTTGGATTTGGCGACACCTCTGTTCCAAGTA
>NZ_FLUY01001665.1 GCF_900092655.1 Candidatus Thiosymbion oneisti | reverse complement strand
TAAGTACCAATTTGAGGGAAAGCCCCTGAGCGAAGCGGCGGAAGACGGGGACAGCAAAGTTGTGAGCCGTAAGCCATTATAGGATGACCCGAGACCGGCCTCGAAACACAAGGAGCAGG
>NZ_FLUY01001215.1 GCF_900092655.1 Candidatus Thiosymbion oneisti | reverse complement strand
TTTGGAGTGCGCCGGCAAAGCGGCGCGACCGCATCGAACCTCAGCGACGGGGGATACCAGCGGCGCTTGCCAAGAACCTGGGCCTCGGGTTCCACGCGCGCCGCGGCGACGGCGCTTTCCCCTGGCCGCAACGCCTGGCCGGGGATAGAG
>NZ_FLUY01001663.1 GCF_900092655.1 Candidatus Thiosymbion oneisti | reverse complement strand
GCCAGACGAAAGGGGCGGCAACGGATAGGCCACATCTAAGGACACGGGAACCTGCTCTCTACTCTACTGGTTCGAAATGACTTTTGCGACACCCTCGTCCGGGAGAGGGTGTCTCATCCGGCCTTACTTCGGGGCACGCAAGGTCAGGGTCTTGCCGCGCTGTATGAGCTCGAACTGCTTCAGGTAGCTCATCCCCAGCAGAACCTCCTCCCCCGGCATATTGGGCAACACCGACGCCTGCACGCGGCGGGCCGTCAGACCTCCCAGGTCGACGCTGCCGAGCCGCGTGCTCCAGATCCGGATATTGCCGTTCGCCGTCTTGGCCATGCGTGCCGCACCCAAGGGCACACCGAGCCGGCGTGCCACCCGGAGCGGGAGTGCAACGTCCGTGGCGCCCGTATCGAGGAGAAAGACGACCGGCTCACCATTGATCCGGCCATTGGCTACGTAGTGCCCGGACCGATTGCGTTGCAGGATCACCTGGGGACGACCCTGCGCGTCCGGGGCCACCTGGAGATCCCGGTTCGGGTTCTCCTGATCGTTGAGCAGGCGTTGGAAGAACAGGGCAAGTATAGCCAACCCCACCACCCAGGCCGCGAACAGCATGATCCGGCCGAGCCGTGAAGGCAGATCGTCAGTGCGGGGCAAATCCCGATTCATAACGGTGAACATAGGGACCGACCATCAGAAAAGCGAGGCACTGAGCTCGTAGACCGCCGCCAGCATATCTGCATCATCGGTCAGGGCCTGGGCGATGGCGCTCCGGCAGGCAGTGACCGGGGCAACGCCGGAGACGATCAGCTTGGCGGCGTGGACCAACAGCCGCGTCGAGGCCCCCTCGTCCAGGCCCTGGCCCTTGAGATTGCGGGTCATGTGGGCGAACTTGACCAGCCGGCGTGCCTGCTCCGGGGCTACACCGGTCTCCTTCTCCAGGATCCGCTGCTCCAACCCGGCCTCCGGGTAGTCGAACTCCAGGGCTACGAAGCGTTGGCGCGTGCTCTGCTTGAGGTCCTTGAGCACGCTTTGGTAGCCCGGATTGTAGGAGATGGCAAGGCAAAAATCATCGGGCGCCGCCAACAGCTCCCCGGCCTTTTCCATGGGTAACACCCGCCGGTCATCGGCCAGGGGATGGATGACGACGGTGGTATCCTTGCGCGCCTCCACGATCTCATCCAGATAGCAGATCCCCCCGGCGCGCACCGCCCGCGCCAAGGGACCGTCGACCCAAATGGTCTCGCCGCCCTTGACCAGGAAGCGGCCCACCAGGTCGGAGGCGGTCAGGTCGTCGTGACAGGAGACGGTTATCAGTGCCCGCTTGAGTCGCCAGGCCATATGTTCCATGAAGCGCGTCTTGCCACAACCGGTAGGCCCCTTCAACAGCACCGGCAACCCGTTGCGGTAGGCGGCCTCGAACACCGCAATCTCGTCGCCCACGGACTCGTAGTAGGGTTCCTCCTCGATGAAGTACTCCTCGGGCTTCAGTATCCGCAACACCTGCTGCACCGACGGTCTCCTGTTTCAGAACCCGGTCTCAATCGGCGTGCCCAACATCGGTGTTGGGCACGGGCCATCCATTGATGCGGTTCGCGCCATCCGGCAGTGCCATCCTGAAGGATCTCCCGCGCTCACCGCATCCTACGCCCTTTACCCAACCTACGCGGCGCATGTGGTCGGGCGCGCAGGCCGCGCGGAGGTAGTGCGGGCGTAGGTTGCGTTAAGACGCCGGCGCGGCCACGGCAGACGATCAGCGAGCCTTGGTGCGTCGTAACACAACCCGTCCGCTCTATAGGCTAGATCGTCTTCTCGGACTTCTTTTTGCTTGTCTTCTCGCTTTTCTTTTTGGATTCAGACTTCTTCTTGTCGCCTGACTTGGCTGATTTGCTCTTGCTATCAACCCCCTTTTCGTAGTCAGACCTGACCGATTTGCTTTTGCTATCGAACCTTTCCTTGGGGTCGGACCCGACCGACTTACTCTTGTGTTCAAGCTTCTTTTTGTCGTCCGACTCGACCGATTTGTAGGGTTTGGATTTACAGTGACCAGCGACACTTACGCCATCCTTGCGCCTGTACGACTCTACCCAGCTGCAACCTTTCCTTTCGCACGGGCCCCGTTCGAGGCCCTTGCACGCCGATGCCGCCGGCACGGACACCGCGGTGAACGAAAGCCCAATGGCCAGCGCGAAGGTAGCGAGCGTCACAACGCCTTTTCTTCTGAGCATAATTTCATACCTCTTTGGGATTGACGGTTGGTTTGTGCCAGCCGGAAGACGCATGGGCCACAACACATGACCCGTGCAGGACGAATACTCATCCGTCCGGTGGCGGCACGTCAGAAAGTAACAAACCGGCCTTGATGTCGCTACCTTTATTTATAATCACTAACGACAAAACGACATATCAATGCGGATTCTTAGGTTCAAGCCAGTTTTCCACGGATAGACCCGGTACGCGGGAGAATGCTCGCTCATTTGCGGTGACCAGGATCAGACCGAGCGTCAGGGCGTGGGCGGCGATGAGCATGTCGTTGCCGCCGATGGGCGTACCCGAGCCCGTAGGGCGGGTCAGGCGCGTGCGCCAAGCGCCGCGATTACCGCGGCGGTGGGCGCGCCGTCACCCGCCGGATGGCGCTGACCTCCCGTATAGGGTGGGCTGTGTCCACCGCCTCGGTACAGGAACCAAAGTCGCGTTCGCTTTTTGAATCCGCAGATTACGCAGATTTTCACAGATTGTTTCTTTCTTCATCTGCGTAATCTGCGGATATAAGAGCATACGGCGGATGGCGCAAGCTTATCCGCCCTACGCGGGCTCAGAAATGTCAACTGCCTCTAGCCGTCGGAATCTACGCCTCTGAGTCTTTCAGCTACGTACACAGGCCCTCTGCGCCGGTGCATGACAGCAACGATCTGTACCTCATGGTTCACAATGCGATAGATGAAGGAATAAGGGAATCTGAAAAGGGGTTTGCGGCGGAGCTCCCCATAAACAACTGGGCAAGAAAAAGGCGCCCCGGACAGTTGATGAAGTGCCGTGCTAACTTCGGTCAAGAGACCATCGCCAAGTCCAGGGCCCTTATCGTCATAGTAGCCGACCGCTCCGGCCAGCTCGTGCTCGGCGAGAGGGTCGAAACGGACGTTTTTCACCGGCTGCGGTTACGGAGACCGTCGAGCACATCCTGCGCTGGAATCAGTTCCACCTCGCCGGCATCGATTTGGCGACAGCGATGTTCCGCCTCCCTGAGCCAGAGTCGTTCGATTTCCACCTCATCTACCGACTCGGCATCATCAAGACTCTCAATCAACAAGCCGGCAAGTCTCGCCCGGCGTTCGGGATCGAGGTCCAGTGCCAACTCCTCGACTGTTCCAGTCCCAATAGTCATTGGTGATCCACCTCTCATCAATTGCCAGGTTCCCTTGGTCACATACCAGAGTTCTCTTACGATCAAGACCTCCGCGCACTCGAAACCGGCTTGTCAGCAGAGTGAGCGCGTATAAATTTCTTATCGATCAACAAGTTGTTACCGACAGTAGGTTGGGCAAAGGGCCAGGGATGGCCCGTGTCCAACATCCAACTGTTGGGCACGGCGCACCGTCCCTGGTGCACCTTTGCCCAACCTACAAGATCATGTTTTTGGGAGGATTTATACGCGCTCGCCCTGGGCTTGTCAGGCCTGGAGTCGGGTCGGGATCGGCGACCTACCGAACAGCGGGGCGAGCCTGTTGTAGAGTGCGCACTCGTCCTGTCTACACCCCATGCCGCTGCCGGTTCCGGTCTTCCTGCGCCCGGTACTGCTGGAATCTGGGAATGAACTTGTCCCAGTCGATGCTGTGGGCGTCGATCTCCGGGCCGTCGATGCAGGCGTGTTTGCGCACCAGCTTGCCGTCGCTGGTCACGGGGACCATGCAGGCGCCGCACATGCCGGTGGCGTCGACCATGATGGAGTTGAGGCTGGCGATGGTGCGCACGCCATAGGGCTGGGTGAGATCGCTGACGGCGCGCATCATGAGCGGCGGGCCGATGGTGACGACCTCGCCGACGGTGCGGCCGGTGCCGGCCTTGGCCGCATCGAGTAGCCCTGCCAGCGGTCCGGTGACGAAGCCCTCGACGCCGAAGCTGCCGTCGTTGGTGGCGTAGATGACCTCGAGCGTATCCGGGAACTCGGCCTGGAGTTGGCCGATGCGCGCGTCCGGCTCGGCCCAGAACATGAGCTCCCGGGTGCGAAAACCGGCGATCAGGGTCACGTGGTTACCGAGCGCCAAATGCTCGCGCATGATGGGGTACACGGGTGGCAACCCGACGCCGCCGGCGGTGAAGACAAGGGTCTCGCCTGCGGCGTAGCGGTGCAGTTGGCTCGGCAGTCCGAGGGGTCCGGCGATGCCGGCGAAGGCGTCGCCGACCTGCATCTTGTTCATGACGATGGTGCTGCTGCCTAGTCCCTGGATGACCAGGTCGATGGTGCCGGCCGCGGCATCCCAATCCGCCAGGGTCAGGGGGATCAGCTCGCCCTTCTCCCAGGCCAGGACGCGCACGAACTGACCGGCCTTGGCGGCCTTGGCGACCAGGGGCGAGTGCACGACGAACTCGACGATGCCCGCGGCCAGCTCGAGCTTGTCCAGGATCTTCGCCGGGGCCTGGCCGGTCTCGGTATAGCGTTCCGCGTGCTCGACCAGGGATTTGAGCTCACTCGGGCTGAAGGGATTTTCACCCATAATCTCGCGGGCGGCCTCCTGGCCGTCGCCGGCGGCCTTGATGGCGGTGGAGCCACCCCGAGCCGCGTCGCCGCCGGTGTAGACATCATCCACCGAGGTCTCTTGGGTCCCGGACCGGATCTCGATGGTGCCCCACTTGCTGGTCTTGAGCTCCGGCTCGGCGTCCTTGACGATGGGGTTGGAGGTATTGCCGAGGGCCATGATAACCAGATCGACGGGCATCTCTTCGATGGCACCGGTGGCGACGGGACGCCGGCGCCCGGAGGCATCGGGCTCGCCCAGCGCCATGACGTCGAGCAGGGCGCGGGTGACGAACTGGGTCTTGTGGTCGCCGACGAACTCCTGGGGTGCCCGCAGCACCTTGAGCTGGATGCCCTCTTCCAAGGCATGGTGCAACTCCTCGACGCGCACCGGCATCTCGGCCTGGGTGCGGCGGTAGACGATGGTGACCTCCCCCCCCAGACGGCGGGCGGTGCGGGCGGCATCCATGGCGGTATTGCCGCCGCCGATGACCATGACCTGCTTGCCTGCGGTGGTGGGCAAAGGTGTCTCGTACTCTTCCTTATGGGCCTGCATCAGGTTGACGCGGGTGAGGAATTCGTTTGCGGACAGGATACCGAGCAGGTGCTCACCGGGCACGTTCATAAAACGGGGCAGGCCGGCGCCGGTACCGATGAAGATCTTCCAGAAACCGGCGCGCTTCAGGGCCTCTAGGGTCGCGGTCTTGCCTACAATGAAGTTACGGACGAATTTTCCGCCCAGCTGCTCGACCTTCTTGACCACATCGTCGATCAGCTCGTTGGGTAGGCGGAATTCCGGAATCCCGTAGCGCAACACGCCCCCCAGCGCGTGGAAGGCCTCGAACACCGTCACCGGATAGCCTTCCTTGGAGAGCAGATAGGCATTGATCAGCCCGGCGGGGCCGGAGCCGACCACCGCGATGGGCGGGCGCTCGGCCTTGGCCCAGGGGCTGATGGCTTGGGGTAGCTGTAGGTACTTGTTCGGATTCAGGACCTTCTGGCTCTGGGGCAGATACCACTCCAGCTGGCCGATCTCGATCGGGCGCTGGTTGTGGGTGCAAACCCCCTGGCATTGGATTTCCTGCGGGCACACCCGGCCGGTGACATTAGGCAGGGGGTTGGACTCCTTGATCAGCTCCAGGGCCTGACGGAACTTCCCCTCCCCCATCAGATGCAGCAGCTCCGGGATGTGGATCTTGACCGGACAACCGCCTTTGTTTTCGCCGCCGTCCATGACCGGCAGACCGATCTCGCAGGGACGGTCATCGCACTGCTTGTCCCGTAGCACCTCCAGCCAGACGAAAAGCTCCACCTCGCGGAAGCTGTAGCCGAGCCCCATGTAGCCGAGGTAGCCCTGGTTGACCAGATCGAAATCCTTGGCCCGCTCCTCGGGCGGTCGGATATAGGGTGGGATGTTGTTCTCTCCCGGCCAGTTGACCGATAGCCCCTTGAACATGGGATAGCGATCGGAGAGGTGCGCGTCGATGGCGCGGATGAACTTGCGCTTGGACTTCAGGGAGATATTCCAGAGGAAGCGCATCAGGAGGGTACTCATGTCATCCTCCCGCAGCAGCAGGCCCCAGAGCTTGTAGGTAAAATCCGGGTCCAGCTCATCCTTCCGAAATTCCCAGGCAATGGCATCGATGCCCTCGGAAATGAACAGCTGGTTGAAGTACTGGGGATCGGTGACCAGACGCTTCTGCAAGAGATCGATCTGTTTCTGAAAGACCTCGACCGCCTCGCTATGCTCCAGCGTCCGGATTTCATCTTGGGCATCCCGGAGCCGGTCGCGATTGGAGGCGACCGCCTGGTTGGCCCGGTAGTAGCGCTCCAGGTCTGCGCGCTGGTAGGGGCCGGGAGGTTGCGGTTGCGGGTCGGCGCCCGGAGGCGACGCTTGATCCACGACTTGATGTGACATTAGGTTCACCTTTACCGGTGCGGTGGAAAATGTAGCCGGGAGAACCGGCGGCCGGCACGCACAGCCCGACGCTCGATCTCGGCGGCGGACTGTATCCCACCGCGATTTTCGAGAAACAGCAGAAAGGCTCGGGTGCTCACTTTGCGACAATTGTCCGGTAAGAAAAATCCGGCCCGAGCAATCTTGTGATCCTCGAACAAAAACACACCCGTCCGTGGAGGCGATTCCAGAGCAAGCTCGTTCATCACCTCCTGGATCGCGAGTTCCCCGAGATTCCTCTTCCGGGATGACGAAACCGAGTCGGTACGCATCCTTTGATGGTGCGCGTATGTTCGGGTGGAGAGAACCTCGACCTGTCGATCCCGCGCCCATTCCGCCAGCTTGTCACTGGTTGGCGTTTCGTTTCGGGTAACCTCGTGCAACACCATATCGACCAGGGCCAGGTTCCATGCCGGTTCGAGCAGTAGGTCCAACGCGTCCGCGTAGGCCAGGGTGATGAGAGGACCGGCATCCGGTAGCAAGAGAACCTGCCGATCATCGACAGGCTTCTTTTCACTCATGGGATCAGGCTGTTCAAATCATCGATCATCCCCTGGGTCATCGAATCGCTCAGCCTGGGCATTGGTAGATGGGCTTGGGCCATCATCAGAAAGAGGTCTTCCTCGCGCTCGAGTCCCAAGGACTCCATCGTGGTCAAATCATCGATGCGCCCCAGGGAAAAGTACAACAGCGTTCTGAAATTCCGATTGCCCGCGACCTCCGACGCCTCGAAGGTCTCGACGAGATAGCGCAGCTCCGAACTGAAGAGGGCATTGACCGAGGTCTCCGCCTTAGCGGCAACTACCTTGGCTCGCTTGAGCAAATCGCGATCGACCGAAGCGGTAAAGTTGACATTCGTAGACATGTTAGCCTCCTACCCTATAGCACACGAATAAATGTAGCACATGAATAGGTGCCGGTCTTTGTCCAGGATCCCCGGTGCAGGGCTCCCGAATGATAAACCCATGGAAAGCAAAAAGTTGTCTACTCGGCCTCAGTCCCAGGGCGACTATCGGTTGGCCCCCCTTTGGAGTGCGGCGGCAATCCATAAACCCCTGTGCTTCGGGTCATCTCCGGTGCCGGGTTGGTAGCCCCTGTCTGGTGATCGGCACGGGCCCGACGCCGCTTTGGATCGGGGTTGCTTGATAACTCTCGTACCGATCTCGAGCATAGGCCCTGCCGGCAGGGAAAAGCGCCGTCGCCGCGGCGTGTGTGGCGTGCAATATTCAGGTTTCTATTCAGGTTCTTGGCAACTTACGATGGCGTCACTTGGCGCGCGGATCCGACCACACTGCGCCGCTCTGCCGGCGCACTCTAAAAGAGTCGGATCGATAGCCCGACGGCCCCGACTCACTTCCAGGGCAACCGTTTATTTCAGCAAAGATTATCATTCGGGAGCCCTGCTCCCCGGTGGGACGACACCCTGGTCGAGCGCCTCGTCCCGGACGGCGATCCGGCTCTCGGCTTTGCAGGCGAGCGCCTACCCTCCCTGCTCCCTTTACCTTAAATCCAATGCCATTAAGTTAAGCGTTACCGACGCGGTTTGTGATCGATCGTGCGCTGTTTTTTTCGCCCTCACCCCAACC
>NZ_FLUY01001660.1 GCF_900092655.1 Candidatus Thiosymbion oneisti | reverse complement strand
TGCTCACCGAACCCTTGGGCGGACGCCGTAAGGTCAGTGTACGTTCCACCAAAACGGCGCTTGATCTGGCCGAAGAGGTCAAGACGCTGCTGGATGTCGATTACGCCAATGCCGAGCGGGTAGTCTTGGTGTGGGACAATTTGAATACCCACACCCCGGCCTCGCTGT
>NZ_FLUY01001659.1 GCF_900092655.1 Candidatus Thiosymbion oneisti | reverse complement strand
AGGCTCGGATCGAACGCCGGCTGACCCGCGGTGAGATCATCCTCGGTATTGGTAAAGCCCAACGCCTGCAGGTCGAGCGTGTTCACGTCAGCGTCGATCGCCCGTACCCGGTTGGTCTCGCTGACATAAGCTTCGACCCGGGGCGGCA
>NZ_FLUY01001359.1 GCF_900092655.1 Candidatus Thiosymbion oneisti | reverse complement strand
TTTCTTTGCCTGAAGCGTCTTGGTCTGGAATGAGCACGGTAGTCATCAAGCAGCTCGAATCCAAAGCGGCGGCGGGTATGTGCCACTCGGCCAACGCTGCGGTCACACCAGATACCATGGGTTCTGGTAGGTACCGGAGTAAAGTTGCCACTGCACTCCAAATTTACCAGTTGCCAGCAGTAACCTCATAGTCATCCTGGACCTGAAGGCGATCTATCTTGAAACCGTAGATCGTCTTGACCTGGGCAGGTGTAGCAACCCCCTCGAACCAAGGTGCCGAACCCCAAGGGTAGTCGCTTGCCACCGCGACCAGCCCATGTTTGACCGGGTTTCGATGGACATAGCTCAGGCGTGCGAGGTACGAACGCTCATAGGTTAAGGCGGTCTCCCAATAGTTGTACCAGACCTTGCGCCCCGGAGTGGCATCGAGCCGATTCACCCATTTTGCGGTCTTCTCGTGCAACAGACCAAGCATAAGGGATAGGCTTTCGGCGGTTGATTCCGAGCAGTGGCCGACGAAGTGATAGTGATTCGAGAATACCGCCCAGGCCTCGAGCCGCCAGCCGAAATCCTCGGCAACCTTCAGGAGTCCTCGGTGTAGCACACCTAACCGTTCGGGACCGTGAAAATAATGCTGCTTGCCGTAAGTACCAGCGGAAACGAGGAAGGTCCCCCCTTGGGAAAGACGATGTGTTGGTGCGTGGGGCCAGGGTGTCTGGATATTCTGCTTCACCATCGGAGGGGCGATTTGGTGCGTCGGATCGCTGATTTTAACCTGTGTATTCGGTGAACATTGTACGGGGTAAATGCAGCGCCGAATCCAAAGCGGCGGCGGGTGTGTGCCACCTGGCTAACGCTACGGTCACAATAGGCTTTGTGGGTTTTGATAAGC
>NZ_FLUY01001655.1 GCF_900092655.1 Candidatus Thiosymbion oneisti | reverse complement strand
CTGGCTCGACCGCTGGTTTACCCTTTACTACCACCAACGGCGAATTCTTTCACAATCTCTGGAGCGTGGGAACGAGCGCGATGACCAAGCTGGAGGAACAGATGGGTGCCGGTTAAGGCGGGAGGTTGTCTGCAGGCACTTCGACACGGACCTGGATGTGGAGCCCGGCCCGCTTTTTCCCGCTAACTCCCGAAATCCGCCGCTAACTCCTAAAATCCGGGGGAACCATGGATGACGACCAGGACTGGGGACATGCCTCGATTATGGGTAGACAATGCCGCTACCGACGCTGCGGTGGGCCCTTTCGCCGCAGCCCTGCTGATCGCCGGCCTCATCCACCTGATCCTGATCCTGGGTGTGGACCTGGCGTTTCCGAAGGCGAGTTCCGGCACGCAGGCCATGCGTCCGCTCGAGATCATGGTGCTGCAACGGACGGGGGCGCTGAACGAGAGGCCTGGGATCGCCGATGCCTCCGCCCCGCCCGATCCCGTGGTAAGCGATGGCGAGGGAGCCCCGGAGGCCGACGACCCGACCAGCCTCGAGCTGGCACCGGAGATACCGGGGCTCGATCTCCTGCCCACCCTGGGGGAGACGCTTTCGGCATCGGTCTCGCCGCCGCTACCCAGGCCCACCGGGCCAGAAGCCACGGTAACGGGGCAACCCGTGGAGCCGGTGTTTTCTGCAAACCCCCAGCCCAGGTTGGAGCCCGAGCCACAGTCCATACTCAGACCCCGAGCGCTGGAGCCCCCCTTCCCCGAAACCGGGCTACCCCAAGTCAAGGCGGCCGAGATTCTGGCCAGTCGTAACCTGGAGGTCGCCGCGCTGACGGCCAGGGTTCGGCATGGCTCCACCGCTGCTGCGGACCGCCCGCGGCGCAAGGCCATCGGTGCCGGTACCCGCGAGTATAAGTATGCAAACTACCTGGAGGCCTGGTGTCGGAAGGTCGAGCGCGTGGGCAACCTGAATTACCCGGAGGAAGCGAAACGCCGCAAGCTGTACGGCAACCTCACCCTGCAGGTTGCACTGCGGGCCGACGGTAGTCTTGAGCGGGTGCGGGTCCTACGCTCCTCCGGCTTCGAGCTGCTCGATGAGGCCGCCGTCAAGATCGTCGAGCTGGCTGCCCCGTTCTCACCCTTTCCCCCCGCCATCAGGGCCGAAACCGACATGCTGGATATTACGCGCACCTGGCGGTTCCTGAGCAGCAACCGTCTCGGTTGGGAGCGCTGATGGGGACGTGCCTTCTAAGGCATCCGGGCTTGCCACTGCCTCGGTCCGATTGGATACTATGGTTATGTCCTTTGCGACGTCCCTGACCAATCACTTTCTGATCGCGATGCCGGGTCTGCAAGACCCGAATTTCTCGCGTACGGTCACCTATGTCTGCGAGCATACGGAGCATGGGGCCATAGGCATCGTGATCAACCGGCCCATGGACATTCGCTTGGGCGAGATGCTCGATCAGCTCGATATCGCGAGCAACGACCGCCGGGTGCTCGAGGCTGCGGTGTATCTCGGGGGGCCCGTGCAGCCGGAACGCGGATTCGTGCTCCACTCCGCCGCTGAAGGGTTCGACTCGACCCTCAGCATCACCCCGGAAATCAGCGTAACCACCTCCCGAGACATCCTCGAGGCCATCGCCGACGGCAAGGGTCCGACCCACAGGTTGATCGCCCTGGGTTATGCGGGCTGGGGTGGGGGGCAGCTCGAACAGGAAATAAGCGCTAATGCCTGGCTAAACGGCCCCGTGGACGAGGAGATTATCTTTCGCCTGCCGGCCAGTGCCCGGTGGCAGGCAGCGGCCCATCTGCTGGGAATCGACATGAACCTGCTGAGCGGCGAGGCCGGACACGCCTGAATGGGGGCCCTACTCGGCTTTGACTTCGGCCCGCGCAAGATCGGTGTCGCCGTCGGCCAGCTGGTCACCCGCTCGGCCTCGGCCCTCACCACCATCCGCAGCCACCGGAACGGGCCGGACTGGGCCGGAATCGAGCAACTGGTACGCGAATGGCAGCCGACGGGGGCGGTAGTCGGCCTACCTTTCAATATGGACGACACAGAGAGCACGACGGCCCCGGGGGCCCGACGCTTCGCTCGTCAGCTTAAGGAGCGTTGTGGACTCGAAGTGTATCTTGTGGACGAACGCCTTACCTCCCTGGAGGCGCGCCGGCGGCTCGGTCGGGACGCCGTTTCTCTGGAGGCGATCGACGCGCTGGCGGCCAAGCTGATCCTGGAGACCTGGCTGACGGATAGGGCGAGTTAGGCGATTGGGTCAAGGGGACAGCAATCGACATCAACTAGCCGCTGTCGTTGCGAATAAGCGGGATACCTTGATGTGGGAGTTGATCAACCAGACCCCCTACGCGGCCGAGCGCGGCTTCGTGCGCGACCATGACGGCGGCGAGGTCTGGATCGTCCTGGTCAAGGCCACCTTCGATCTGAGCCCCGACGGCAACCTGCAACCCGCAGCGGAGCAGCCGCCGGTCGACCTGGAACCGGTCTACCGCGACTCACCGGCAGGACTCTATTTGCGGTGCGACACCGCCTTGATACCGACCAAACCCGGTACCGAAGTACTGATCGAAGGCTCGGCCTGCGCCCCGAGAGGTCGGAGCGTCAGCGCGATGGAGGTCGGATTCCAGATCGGGCCGCTCCGCAAGCGCCTGCATGTGATCGGGAACCGACGCTGGCTTCATGGATTCAGCGGCCCGGTGCTCAGTAAGCCGGAACCCTTCGCGCGCATGTCCATCTGCTACGAGCGCGCCCTGGGCGGCCTGGCCGGTCATGATCCAAAGATCGCACCCGTACCCAATCCCTACAACCCGGTCGGAACCGGCCATGCGCTCCGCAAGAAACAGCTGCCAGGTATCGCAGCGCCGAACATCGAACAATCCGGCGCCACTGCTTCGGACTGGGCGCGCCAGGGTCCACCCGCCGGCTTCGGTCCCGTCGCCCGGCACTGGACCCCGCGACGCGAGCTGGCTGGCACCTTCGACGCTGCCTGGTCCCGGACGCGCCAACCGCTGCTACCCGAGGACTTCGACGAGCGTTTCTATTTCAGCGCCCCGACCGATCAACGCTTCAAGGGTTTTCTCCGTGGCGGCGAGCCGATGACCCTGCATGGCTTGTCTCCCGATGGCGATATCCGGTTTCCGATCCCGAGCCTACCCCTGCATTGCCGGACGTCGCTGGCCGGCCAGACACAACCGCACACGGGTGAGCTGCATGGCATTCTGGTCGATACCGATGCCATGCGTGTTGCCTGTCTGTGGCACAGTCGCCTGCGCTGTCATGGCCGCGACCACCTGATCGAGCGGACCCATCTCACCTTGGCGGATAGCTCATGAACATAGCCATTGCTGCCGTCGGCGCTCGCACCGCGGTGGGCTACACTGTGGCCCCGAGCGCCGCGGCGGTGCGCGCGGACATCGCCAACTTCAACGAGCACCCCTATCTGGTGGACCAACAAGGCGAGCCGATGGTGCTGGCCGCGGCGCCAGAGCCACCGCGTAGCCAGTACCTCGGCGAACGGCTCCGATTTGCTCGACGCCGCCCTGACGGACCTGGAGAGCAGCCTGCCGGGACCTCTCGGCTCGCTACCGCTGGTGTTGGCGCTGCCGGCAGACCGTCCGGGACTACCCCCGGACTTGGCGCACCGGATTGTCGCTGCGCTGACCGCGCGGTCCACCGACCACCTCCGGTCCGCGCGCTGCGAATCCCTTACTGCCGGCCAGGCCGGCGGGCTCACCGCCATCATTCACGGCGTCGAGCTGATACGCCGGGGCAATCCGTTGGTGGTGGTCGCCGCCGCCGACTCCTGGCTGCACCCGCAGACCCTCGGATGGCTCGACCGCTGCGGCCGCCTGCACACCCCGGCCATGCCCTGGGGCTTCGTCCCCGGCGAGGCCGGTGGCTGCTGCCTGCTGGCCGACCAGCAGCTGCTCGCACAACTCGGCCTGCCTTGCTTGGGGATCATCGAAGGAGTCGGGACCGGTACCGAGCCCCACCCGCTGGGAAGCAACGCCCCCTGCGTTGGCACGGGCCTGACCGAAGCGCTCCAGGCCGCCCTCGACGGCATCCCCGAGCAGGGCGTCGAGGCCATCTACTGCGACCTCAACGGCGAGCGCCACCGTGCCGACGAAGCGGGCTTTGCCCTGGCGCGGATCGGCGAATCACTCCGCGATCCCGACGCCATCTTCGTCCCGGCCACCTGCTGGGGCGATGTGGGCACGGCCGGCGGTATCCTCTTCGTTGCCCTGGCCGCCGCCGCGCACCAGAGACGCTATGCCCGCTGGCGACGCGCGCTCCTGTTCTGCAGCAGTGACGGACCCGAGCGCGCCGCCATGCTGCTTGCCGCCCCGCCCACATCCGAGAGTCACCGATGGCCCTGACCATCAAAGTCAATGGACTCACCCTGTGCCACAAAGGCAGCGGCGGCATCTCCACCGCCACCGCGCCGGATGTCTGCAAGACACCTGCGCCCGGCGGGCCGGTACCCATCCCTTATCCCAACATCGCCCTCTCCAAGCAGCTGCGCAAGGGCACCAAGACCGTCAAGGTCGACGGCGGCAACCCGGTAGCCGTCAAGGGCTCGTACTTCGCCCCCAGCACCGGCGACGAGCCCGGCACCGCCGGCGGCGTCAAATCCGGCACCTTCAAGGGCAAGGCGACCTGGCTCAGCTTCTCCATGGACGTAAAGATGGAGGGCCGGCCTGTCTGCCGCCTGACCGACAAGATGTTGATGAATGACGGCAATACGGTGAATCTGGCAGGGTTGCTCCAGGCCCCGCTGGAGGCCTGGAACGAGCTGATGGCAATCTGCGCCCTGGTCTGCTGGTGCGACAAGCTGCCCCTGCCTTCCGCCTCCGGAGAATCCGACCTCAAGCAGGAATGCGTCACCAAAGCATTGATCGCCGCCGACGATGCCGCCGGCGGCATGAGCCCGATCAAGGCGGAAATCCCGTACAACATGACCACCCACCCGCCCACCCCGATCCTGACCCGGCAAACGCCCGGCCTGTTGCGTGCCACTCGGTATCTTCCAAGGAGAATGAAAGAGCTTGGCCTGCGCGCCGCCGGGGAAAATGGGGGGATCTATCAGGTACGCATCCCGGACGCCGTTGTCACGAGAACCCCCCAGGACATCTCCAACAAGGCGTTGACCGCTCCGAATCTTAAGGCAGCAGTCGAGATCAAATTCAACTACCAACCGCGGGATCAAGAGCAACTTGCCGATTACGCGATTATTGCCGGCGGTAAGGACAAGGTTATCGAATTGTCCCCCGCGGAATGTCTATGTAATTTGCCGGAACCTGAACGAGTACCCGCACTAGAAAAGGTACGCGAAAAGGTGCGCGAACGCACCCCAGGCCGCGTTGAGGTGCCGATGCCACAACCCTTGCCGACGCCACAACCCGACTGGGTTGAGCGCACCGTCGAGAGCGTAAAAACCGCAACCGGACTGACCGGGGCTGCACTCATCGCCTATCTGATCATCTCGGAGGGCTCCCGAATACTTTTTCCACCAAGAAACCTGATCCCCGTTCCCTGAGGCTCTTTGACCATGAACTTTTACCAGACTTCGCCCCAGGCCCTCGAGCAATTCTTCCCCCAAGACGAAGAAGGCTACGCCCTGACATCCTTCGGGTTCTATTTCAGCTTCCGGTTCCCGGATGGCTATCGCCTGGAGCTGCGCCGACGCTGCGCCGAGATCTGCGCCGACTATTGGCGCCTCTGCGGCCGGCACCTGGTCTGGATGGTTACACCAAAGACCTGCCTCTGGCAGCGGATACCCGAGGGCTACGCCATGCAGCAATGGCTCCAGGGTTTTCCGGACCAGGACTGGGTGTGGTCGATGATCTTCCACTCCGGACGCATCCCGAGCGAGGCAGCAGAGTATCAAATCACCGGTCTCGGCAAGAGCACCCAAACTTTTTCTTATAGCCGTTTGACACTCATCCTTCCCGCGACCTGGTTTGCTCAAAATCCGGGCCAGCATCCTATCGAGCTCTTCCTGCGCTGGTCGGCAATACTGCAGGCCCGCGACGGCAGCGCCGGCCTCGGACTCATCCCGCCCGAGGATACGCCCAAGTGGCATCGTACCTCCAAGCTGGCCGCGGCCTTTCGACAGCAGTTCCCCGGCGCTGAGCTGGTGGACAATCCTGAAAACGTGTTTTGGGGTTTGCCCTCCGCCAACTGGCTAACCATGATTGGCTCCGAGTGTATAGAAAAGCTCGGCGGGGTTGCGGGCATTAAGACACGTTTGGCAAACGAGGCGCTCGGCGGCGAG
>NZ_FLUY01000633.1 GCF_900092655.1 Candidatus Thiosymbion oneisti | reverse complement strand
CAATCATGACTGAAAACCCCTTTGATTGATTTTGTAGATGAGTTATTCTACTCTAGCATTTAAAAAATACCACTACCT
>NZ_FLUY01001652.1 GCF_900092655.1 Candidatus Thiosymbion oneisti | reverse complement strand
AAGTGGCCCTCGGCGGACTCAACCGCCGACTGAAGATAATCCATCTGGAAGATGGAGGTTTGTACCTCGATCCGCCTCTAAGCCTGCCATGGTAGCTCCCGGCCCAGGTCAGGGCTCGATATGCTCGAAGATCTTGACGACCTTGGTCACACCGGGCACATAGCGGGCCTTTTCCGCTGCCGCCTTCGCCTCCCGGGGGTACACCAGACCCATGAGGAATACGCTACCTGCCTCGGTAACGACCTTGACGCGGGTTGGGTCGAAACCGGGAAGGTCGATCTTCGTCAGTGCGAGCTTGACGCGGGAGGTGATCAGGGCGTCTTCGCTCTCCCGTGCAAAGCTCGCCGATGGTCCGATCGTGACCTCGTCGATCACCTTCCTTACCCGCGGCAAGCGGGCCACCTTCTGGGCGAAACGGTCCCTGATATGTTGGGTCTCGGCCTGTCCGGTGAGAAGC
This sequence comes from Candidatus Thiosymbion oneisti, assembly GCF_900092655.1. Lineage (GTDB taxonomy): Bacteria > Pseudomonadota > Gammaproteobacteria > Chromatiales > Chromatiaceae > Thiosymbion > Thiosymbion oneisti. The sequence goes on along the minus strand of NZ_FLUY01001652.1, from coordinate 13,780 downwards.
ACCCAATGGTTATAGCTCGTGGTAGCGATGCGACTATGCCTGTCGATGTCGGGATTGTCGGTCAATAGCTGGGCCGCTGAGCGTTCGGTGTACTCGTCCTCCAGCACAGTGCGCGAACCGCGCCGTTCATGGGCCACCGAGGCCGCGGTGGCGCCACCGAGCAGGAGGGCACCGCATCCCTGCAGCAAAGGGAGGGTAAGGCCCAGCACCAGCGCTGTCCTCAATGTCCGCTGGTTCAGCATTTGGAGCGGCCGAAAAATACGCTTTCGCAGATCATTGCACATTGAATGCATTCCGGATCCAGTCGATATGGTTGTTGCCACTGATCGCGACGACATCGAAGCGGCAAGCCAGTTTGGTCGAATGGTGCCGCAGATAATGGGCCGCGGCCGCCGCGAGTCGGCGTTGCTTGTGGATGTTGACGGTCTCCGCCGGGGTGCCGAAACGCGAGGAGGCCCGGAATCTGACCTCCACGAATACCAGGGTATCCCCCTCGCGCATCACCAGGTCGATCTCACCGCGTCGGCAGCGGTAATTAGGCTCCAATAAACGCAGCCCCTCTGCCTGAAGATAGGTGCAGGCGAGACGTTCCGTGTCGCCGCCGCTCCTTGCCAACCGGTTAGTGGTCGGTATCGGCAAGGGTGGAAACCCCTAGACGGTGGGATGCGAAGCCGCGGCGGGGCGCAGAGCCATGTTTAAAACAGCGATTTTGCCCACGCAAAGATCCTCAGTTCCGGTTTTTGCTGATCGCTCGTCGGTTCGAGCTTGACCGGGCCGGTAGCATCCATACGGGCCAAGGTCAGCTTACGTTGGACCCGCCGCCGGGAGTCCAGGCGGAGAGTACCAGTCTTCCCCTGGACGCGTACCTGCGGGTTACCGGACAGCCAATCCAGCCGCGAGCCGAGGCGATAGGTATCGACCCCCATGGCATAGAGCCGCGGCAGCTGCTTGCTCAATCCCTTGGAAGACACGGCGTCACCCGGCGTCGGCTCGACGAGCCAGGGGATCTCGACGAAATTCAGTCCCACCAGATACTTGTCGTCTTTGGGATCGAAATGTCCGTCGTAGATGTGGGAGGTCGCGTAAACTCGCGTCTTGGTGCCGAGCTTGCTCCGGATCTGAACCCATGCCCGGCGCGCCAGCTTCGAGGGGGCGGCCAAAAACATGAAGTCCGCCTGTGCGACCTGCTCGGACAATTTTTTGACCGTACTTGAGAAGTCCGTGGCCCTCGGGTTGAATGCCTGGGCGGCGACAAGGGTTCCACCCTGGGCCTTCCACTGCCGGCGAAACGCCCGCGACATCCGCTCTCCCCACTTGCTCTTGGGGTACAGGATTACGGCCTTACGATGTCCTTCGCCCCAGGCCCTGGCGGCTATTTCGCTTACCTCGTCTTCCGGCGCAAGGGAGAACTGGTAGAGGTTGGACGGTTTGGCGGCAGCCGCTACCCGGTTCAGGGCCAGGACCGGGATCGGCAGTGTGGTCGAGCCCGCGAGCTTCTCCACCGCCGGCTTCTGCAGGGGACCGATCGCCAGGCGTGCGCCGTCCTTGGCGGCTTGCCGTACCAAGGCGCTGATCGAGCCGGCGGCGCTATCGTAGAAGCGTAGCTTGGGCCGCTTCCCCTCCGGGTCCGCTTCCCGGGCGGCGAGTATTCCAGCACGCACGACATTGGCGGCGCCGGCGAAGCGGCCGGATTCGGGAAGCAGTACAGCCAAGGTCTCGTTACCCTGATAGCCCCCGGTGACGAATCGGTCGCGCTCGGAGTCGGCCTTCGTCCTCAAGCCGGCGCAGCCGCTCAGGGCGATGACCAGGGTGGCGAGCAGGGACAGGATGGCGATGCGGGCGGTAGCAGTCGGGTCGATTTTTTGGAACATCTTCGGTCCGGTACTTATTCTGGATGGTGTAGAGGCCAAATGTCTCATAACTCTAGCATACTTTACGTAGTAGCGACGCCCATCGGCAATCTGGGGGATATGACCGATCGGGCCCGCCAGGTGCTCGCCCAGGTTGACTTGATTGCCGCCGAAGATACGCGCCACACCCGTCGCCTGCTGACCCACTTTGGGATCAAGGCAAAGCTCTGCCCCTACCACGATCATAACGAGGCACAAATGGTCGAGCGTCTGCTCGCGCTACTCTCCCAGGGTCGGGACCTTGCCCTGGTCTCGGATGCGGGTACGCCTTTGATCAGCGATCCCGGCTTCGTGCTGGTGCGCGCAGCGCGACAGCGTGGTTTCGGCGTGGTGCCTATACCCGGTTCCAATGCGGCGATCTGCGCCCTTTCCGCCTCCGGCCTGCCCTGTGATCGCTTCCTGTTTCTCGGTTTCCCCCCGCGTGCCTCGGCCAGGCGCCGCGCGTGGCTGACCGGCTTGCTTACCGAGCCGGGGACCTTGGTCTTCTATGAGTCCGGTGGCCGTGCCGCGGCGTCACTGGCGGACATGGGCGCGGTACTCGGCACCGAAAGGCGCGCCGTTTTGGCCCGAGAGCTCACCAAACGCTTCGAGACCTTCATCCATGCCCCCCTCGGCGCGCTTGCCGAACGCCTGGATGACGATCCGGAGCAACGGCTCGGAGCGCTCGTTATATTGGTAGAAGGCAGCCGCAAGACCGATGAGACCGTCCGGGAGGCTGAGGAAGAGCGAGTCCTGACCATTTTGTCCGATGCCCTTCCCCTCAAACAAGCCGCCGCGCTCGCCGCTCGTATAACCGGTGGCAATCGGAACCGGCTCTACCAGCTTGCGTTGCGGCGGCGTGAGCACCGGGGTTTCGACTCGCCTAGGGGCTGTTGATATTTTCTTCTCGTCCCCACGCGCCGCGTGGGGACGTGGAAGCTCCGCGCCGCGGAGAAGGCGGGTCGGAACGGCCTCTTGCCGGCAAATCTTGGCCGGCAGGATGCCGGCGTTCCCAGCGCTACGGCGGGATGCGCTGCGCTTTCCCGCCCTACGGTCCTGGATGGTCAATCAGGCTGTGTGCCTGTGCGGTTCAAAGGATCCCGCACAAGGGGCCGCTTATGCTGGAACGGCGGCGGGATGTCTTGCGAAGTTCAACCCTTCGTAACAAAATTGTCATATTGTTCCCGCCTTCCTCCCCGGTTGCGATCAGGGTTGTGAGCAGGGCTACCGAATAATAATCTCTTAATTCCGGTTTGGATGCCTAATGCATCGCTGTAACCTGTTGCTTTCTATCGCGTTATCATTCGGTTGCCCTGGGGGCAGCGGCATCCCTTAGCTGGTAGTGCCTAATATGTAGTGAGTAAGTTTCCGGTTGAACGCTACTGGCAATGCTTCAAGCTCTGTGCTGTTATCCAATGGTACAGGATTCACAGGATTTGCAGGATTGACAGGATTTTTCTTCGTTTTAAGGGTACTTTGAAAAATACGATTTTCGCCAACGGTACGTTTGAATAATCAATGGCTTAGAATCGCTCGATTGATGAAAACACCTGATTTTTCAAGGTGCCCTTTAAAGAATCCTGTTAATCCTGAAAATATTGTTAATCCTGTCTGATTGGAACTTTGCAATGAGCATTCAGAACAGGATCACTACATATTGAGCACTACCCCTTAACTTGCAGGAGGAAGATCCCTGAAGGCATGGCCCAAATCGCGTGCGAATATCTCATCCCGGACGGGATCGGCTTAGAGGACGTCAAACATCTGATCCGAGACCGGGTGCGTTTCATCGAAGATCCCACCGATGAGGTAACCAGGCGGTTCCTGGACAGCTTCGACTGGCGCCTCTATCTTGATCAGGCCACGTTGGAAGAACGGCTGGATGCCGCGGGTCGCCGGTTGGTGTGGCGGGATCTGGGCGCCGACGCCCCACCCCGGATGCAAGGCATCGACGCGGCGCCGGGCTTCGCCTGGGATCTGCCCACAGGTCCGGTGCGCGACCGACTGGAACCGGTGTTGGGGATCCGCCGGTTGTTGCCCCTGCTGGAGGTCCGAAGCCGAGTGCAATCCCTGCGCCTGCTCAACGAGGACGACAAGACGGTGGTCCGCTTGCTGCTGGAGGACAACCGTTTCCGGGATGCGGACCGCGACCGTGAGGGGTCCCTGGCGGCGCGGGTCTGTCTGCTGCCGGTCAGGGGCTATGCGGCGGATCTGCGGGAGACGGCTCGGATGCTCAGCCGGGATCTGGAACTGGAGCCGGCGCGCAACCAGGTGTTGTCGGAGGCCCTGGCTGCTGCGGGTCGCTGTCCGGGGGATTATTCCTCGAAGCTCGATTACCACCTGGATGGGGACCAACGGGCGGATGCCGCTGCCAAGGAGATTTTGCGCGGGCTGCTGGATACCCTGGAGGCCAACATCGAGGGCGCCAAGGCAAATCTGGATTCGGAGTTCCTGCACGACCTGCGGGTAGCCACCAGACGCACCCGCTCGGCGCTTACCCAGATCAAGGGCGTGTTCGCGTCGGAGCTGGTGGAGGACTACAAGACGCGCTTTGCCTGGGTGCAGCAGATCACGGGTCCGATGCGCGACCTGGACGTCTATCTGCTGGATTTCGATGGTTACCAAGCGCGCCTACCCCCATCCCTGCGGCCCTGTCTCGAACCCTTGCGGGCGTTCCTGGCGGACCATTACGACGGGGTCCATAAGGCACTGGTACAGGCGCTTGGCTCGACGGAGTTCAAGGGTCTGCTGACGTCCTGGCGGGCCTTTCTGGAAGCGCCGGTCCCGGAGCGTTCCGCCGTCCGCAACGCCATGCGCCCCACCAAGGCGGTGGCGGATGCCCGTATCCGGAGCATGTATCGGCGGGTGCGCAAAGCGGGTCGGGCCATCACCCCCGATTCCCCCGCCCCCGAGCTGCACGCGCTGCGCAAGCATTGCAAGAAGCTGCGTTATCTGCTGGAGTTCTTCAGCAGTCTCTACCCGCAGCAGATCGGTGCGCTGGTCAAGATGCTCAAGCGACTGCTCGACAACCTGGGCAGGTTCCAGGATACGGCGGTGCAGGTCGACCACCTGCGAGAGACCGCCCAGCAGATGCAGGACGCGGGGGGCGTCGAGACCGATACCCTACTCGCCATGGGCGCCCTGATTGGCCGTCTGTTCGACCACCAGCAACAGGCCCGGGTCGCGTTCTCGGCGATCTTTGCCGACTTCGATTCAAAACCGAATCGGCTGGTCTGGCGCGAGCTGTTTGCCCCCGAAGGTAGACGAGGTCAGCGAGCTTGAAGGTCATCGGTGTCTACAATATCAAGGGTGGGGTCGGGAAGACCGCCACCGCCGTCAATATCGCCTATCTGGCCGCGGAAGAGGGCAATCGCACCCTGGTGTGGGATCTGGACCCCCAGGCCGCCGCCACCTATTACTTCCGGGTCAGGCCCAAGGTCAAAGGGGGCGGCAAGGCCCTGGTAAGGGACAAGCGGGCGCTCGATACAGTAGTGAAGGGGACGGATTTCGAGAACCTGGATCTGCTGCCCGCGGATTTCTCCTTTCGCAACCTGGATCTGGTCTTGGAGGATGCCAAACAATCCACCAAGCGGCTGTCGCGGTTGCTCAAGCCCCTGGCCGAGGACTACGACTACATCTTCCTGGACTGCCCGCCCAGTATCTCCTTGGTCTCGGAGAACATCTTCCGGGCCGCCGATGCCATCCTGGTGCCCATGATCCCCACCACCCTTTCGGCACGGACCCTGGATCAGCTGCTGGCGTTTCTGGGGGAACACGGCCAGCTCCGGGCGCTGCGCGTGCTGCCCCTGTTCACCATGGTGGATCGCCGCAAGCGCCTGCATCTGGACATCATCGAGCGCTTGGCAGGGGATTATCCGGATCTGCTCGCCACCCGGATCCCCGATGCCTCGGACGTGGAACGGATGGGCATCCACCGCCAGCCCTTGCCCGCCTACGCACCCTCCAGCGCCGCTGCCAGGGCCTACCGGGCCCTGTGGGATGAGATCAAAACCAAGCTACTAGCCGGATAGGGCCGAGTCCGCATAGCTCACCAATGCGGTTCAAAATCCCGATCTGCCAAGGCCATATTTCCGGGGAGCTTTATACGCACCCGTCCCGGTAGAGTCCGCTGGGCGGATCGATGGGATGGTTCCACATCCACAGATTACCCGGATTTTCCAGATGAAAATCTGTGAAAATCTGCGTAATCTGCGGATTAAAAGAATAGTCTCTCGCCGCCGGCCAACCAGCCAGTCGGTCAAGGCGTAATAACCCATGAAATCTGAAGTGAGGTATCCAATGTCACTCGAAACACGCCGCGGTTTTTTGGCCGCTTCGGGAAAGCTGCTCGTCGGTACGGTCGCGCTCGCCTCAATGGGCGCGCAGGCGTCGGATGAGCACGAACATGAACACGAAGCGCACGAGCACGAACGTGGACGTAGGCACGACGGACCTGGGGGTGAGCGCTCGGTCGCTGCCACATCGGAGGACATCTGCGCGACCTGCCGATTCTGGGGCGGGATGCGCAAGCTCTCCGACGACGGAAAACAAGTGATCGCCCAGAGCAAGGGCTGGTGCAACAATCCCGATAGCCCCAACCATCGGAAGCTGACGATGGCCGACCACCGGATGGGGAAGGCCGACGTTTGGAAACAGTGGACTGCCCTCTGAGGGCAGGCACGAGGGCCTGGAGGGCAGGCACAGGGACCTGCTCCTGCTGCGAGGGGGCCCTGGGAAAATCCCTGCCCAGTCCTTTCCAATCCTGAAATGAGCCCTGAAGAGGAAGCGTGAGGATCGGTAACCCTGCCGTTGAGGAGAGAACATGGCTGAACGGGACCTCCGATTCGATATCCTGGTGGTGGGCGGCGGTATGGTGGGGGCCGCCTTGGCCTGCGCCTGTGTCGGCAAGGGTTGGCGGATCGCTCTGGTGGAAGCCCAAGCGCCCCAACGCTCCTGGCCGTCGGGAGAGGTAGATCTGCGCGTGTCGGCCCTCAACCGCGCCAGTCAGCGCATCCTCGAACGGCTCGGGGTCTGGGATCGAATCACGCGGCTGGGGGCGAGCCCTTACCGGGAGATGCACGTTTGGGATGCCGTGGGTGGCGGCAGCATCCACTTCGACAGCGCCGAGCTCGGTGAGCCTGATTTGGGGCATATCGTCGAAAACCGAGTGACCCAGCTCGCCCTCTGGGAGTGCCTGGAAAGGTCGGAGGAGGTCACCTTGCTGTGTCCGTCCGCCGTGGGTGAGATCGAGCTGACCACGGATGCGGCCCTCCTCGACCTGCAGGACGGACGGCGGATCAGCGCGCGCCTGTTGGTGGGAGCGGACGGACGCGACTCGCGGGTGCGGGGTGGCGTCGGCATCGCAAGCCGGGGGTGGCTCTACGATCAGCAGGCCATCGTGGCGAACGTGCAGATACGGGAGTGGCACCGGGAGACTGCCTGGCAGCGCTTCCTGCCCACGGGTCCCCTGGCCTTTCTGCCCCTGCGTGATGGTCGTTGCGCCATCGTTTGGTCGGCCACCGAATTCAGGGCCCAGGAGCTCTTGGGGCTCGAAGAGGCGGGTTTTCGTTCGGAGCTCGAAGCGGCCATCGAGGATCGTTTGGGGCCCATCGGTGACATCGGGCCGCGGGCCGCGTTCGGATTGCAGCTGCAGCACGCCGAGCACTATGTGAAGCCGCGCCTGGCCTTGATCGGGGACGCCGCTCACGCCGTGCACCCACTGGCAGGGCAAGGCGTCAACCTGGGATTGTTGGACGCGGCGGCCCTCACGGCGGCCCTCGACGAGGCCCGGGACAGACGTCGGGACATCGGTGGGCTGTGGGCGCTGCGACGCTATGAGCGTGCACGCCGTGGCGATAACCTGCTCATGCTGGCCGCTATGGACGGATTCAAGCGTATGTTCAGCAACGCCGTGCCGCCGCTGGCCGTCCTGCGCAGCGTGGGCCTGTCGATGGTCGACCGGCTGGTGCCGATCAAGCACCTCTTCATGCATCATGCCCTGGGAGCAGGGGGTGATCTGCCACCGCTTGCCCGTCCAGGGTTGTCGGATATTGGGAAGCTGTCCGGTTAAAACGGAGCCTAGCCCATGGGTAGTCCGGTCCCCCGAACCGCGCCGAATCATTCAGGATTCCTTATATGATGCGGTTCGCCGCCTGCCGCTTGTCCACCGGGCTTTTCCCATCCCTGGGGGTAGGCCAGCCCAGGCAGGCGTGCTGGGGGCGGTGGGCAGGCGCTCACCACATCCTACACCCGAAGTGAGGTCCGCACAGGCAGGCCACACGGGGGATCATGTGGGTGTAGGTTGCGTTAAGACGCCGGCACCGCACCCCGGTCGACCAGCGCGCCTTGGTGCGTCGCAACGCAACACGTCCGGTCCCTCAAACAGCGCCGGATAATTCAGGATTGCTACCCCCTCACCGCGCTCCTCGCCTGGGTTGCTCAGGCGATCGCTCCTCTCCGGACCGCAAGCACGCCTACCGCCTCAACTTCGCCAATGCGCTCTTCGAGATGCAGGATAACCTGGTTCGTCTATGGAATGTTCGGATAGCTAGGGCGTGTTGACATTTAGAAGGTCCGCGCAGCGGACCCTACAATCAATCAAGTGGTTAGGGTAGGGTCCGCTGTGCGGACCGCTTGAGCATTGCGGTTACCTAACAGATGAAAAACAAACGGTTAAGGTTAAATGTCAACAGGACCTAATACCGGGACGATAACCACTACCCAGGGTTCAATAGCCCCTGCGCCCGCGTCGGGATTTCTCCGGGTTGCGCAGCAGTAGGTAGAGGGCGCCGGTGCCTCCGTCGCGCCGGGTTGCCGAGCAAAAGGCGAGGACCTCGTCGTACAGTCGCAGCCAGTAATTCAGCTTGTGCTTGAGCACCGGCGGTTGCTCCGGGGAGCGGCCGCCCTTGCCGTGGATGATGAGGGCGCAGCGCACGTCCCGGCGAGCGCAGTCGCGCAGGAACTCGTCGAGAATGCGCTCGGCGTGGGCCGTGGTCAGACCATGTAGGTCCAGTTCCAGCCCTACCTCCATGTGGCCGCGCTGAAGATCGGCAAGCAGGCGCTTTTGCACTCCCGCGCGGGAGAAGAGCAAGTAGTCACCAGTCTCGATCTCCGCCTCGGCCAGGGTCGCACGTCGGGGCTGTTCGCTCAGCTCCGGCGGCTGAACGATAGGGACCGGGGGCGGGCGCCGCCGGAAGGGTTCGGCTTGATCGGTCGCGATGGGTTTTGCGTCTTCGACGGCGTTGCGAAACAGCTTCGCTTCCAAGGTTAGCAGGTGTTTTCGCATGGTTCCGGCACCCCTCGAGTGCAGGGAGTTCTTTGATTGAGTATGTCCGTTGCGGGTGGGTGCTGCGGAAAGCAGGCACGATGGTTTGACCGTGTCCTACCGTCGGTAGTTCTGAGGGTGGGTGTTCGCTGCCCGGGATTCCAGTATTATGGGTTGTCTTGCAGCGCACGGGTTACTGCGTCGGGCCTGACCAGGGTGAGCACGTATAAGCCCAATGCCATTAAGTTAAGCGTTACCGGTCGGCAAAGTAAGCGAAAAAACGACGCCTCACGCGAATCCTCACGAAATTGTCATCCCGAATCGAAGGGAGGGATCTTGTTCGTGCCGATTCGCGCGCTTCGTCGTTTTCTCTTGCGTATTCCGACCCACTACGACAAGTGGCCAACAGCTAACTTAATGGCATTGCGTATAAGCCTTCGCGCAGGACATGATCTTAGCGGATCGGTTTGCCCTGCGTCAGAAGGTAGATCGGGTTTAGACGTATATCTCTGTGTCGAGGCGTCAAATAGACCTGAACGCGCCGTAACCCGACAAACCCTACTTCGGGTGGGCCTTTGCGGTCGGGTTAAGGCGTGCCCGGATTGATCGACTCAACCGAACATCGGGGTACACGCCTAACCCGACCTACATTTTGACCGGACTCCGGCGTCCGTGCGTCCGCAATCCGATGAGAATCCTGATACAGGTGGATTTGACGTACCACACCGCTTTCGAGCTGACGGCGTGCCGGCTAGATGGATGCAGCTGACCGATGCAACAAGGGATCGGGATGACGTCCCAGCGCACGCGCGCGCGCCTGATTCAGCGGCTCGAAGAGGCCGGAATCCACAACCTGGATGTGCTCGCCGTCATGCGCCGGTTGCCGCGCCATCTGTTCGTGGACGAGGCCCTGGCCAGCCGTGCCTACGAGGAATCGGCCCTGCCCATCGGCCACGGACAGACCATCTCCCAGCCTTACACAGTGGCGCGCATGACCGAAGCGCTCCTGGCGCCAGGCAGCCCCGACACCGTATTGGAGATCGGCACCGGTTCGGGATTCCAGACCGCGGTGCTCGCCTCGCTGGTGCGTCGGGTCTACAGCGTCGAACGGGTGGCGGACCTGTTGGAACGGGCTCGGCATGCCATGAGGAGGCTCGAGCTGCGAAACGTGCGTCTGCGTCACGGTGACGGTGCCCTGGGTTGGCCGGAGTACGCGCCCTTCGGTGCCATCATGGTCACCGCCGCGCCGGCGGGAATTCCCCGGGTGCTCGTCGATCAGTTGACCATGGGCGGTTGCATGGTGTTGCCCATCGGGCACTCGGAACGACAGGTGCTGGTGCGTGTGTTGAGAACCGAAACGGGTTATGTCCACGAGATATTGGAGCCCGTCACTTTCGTACCCTTGCTTGGAGGCGTGGCTTAATGCGCATCTTCTCCCCCCTCTACGATCGCGTCATGGCCTGGTCGCGGCACCGTTACGCCCCCTGGTATCTGGGTGGACTGAGCTTTGCGGAATCCTCTTTCTTTCCCATTCCGCCGGATGTGATGCTTGCCCCCATGAGTATGGCCAAGCCGCGGAAGGCGTGGTGGTTCGCGGGCTTGACCACGGCCACCTCGGTGCTCGGCGGTCTCTTAGGTTATCTGATCGGCCATTTCGCATTCGAGCTGATCACCCCCCTGGTGGCGGCAGGCGGACGCTACGCCGAACCCTTCGCCGCTGCCGAGGCTTGGTTCCAGGCGTGGGGGGTGTGGGCCATCTTCATCGCCGGGTTTTCTCCCATTCCCTATAAGATTTTCACTATCTCCGCCGGGGTGTTGCATATGGCGCTGATCCCTTTCCTGATTGCCTCGGCGGTGGGGCGCGGGGCGCGCTTTTTTCTCGTTGCCGCCCTCATGGCCTGGGGTGGCGAGCGTATGGAGAGCACCCTGCGGACATACGTGGACCGTATCGGCTGGATCATGGTCCTACTCATTATCTTGGTGGTACTCCTCCGGTAGGTTACCGAAGTGGAACGCGGATGAGGGCGGAGGCGATGCGAGTGGCGGCAGGTGGGCATCGAGGTCGGTAGCTTGCGGATAGTTGGCCGTCGAGCCGGATCCGCATTCGTGGCCCTGCTGTTCGTCCTGGTCCTGGCGGGGTGCAGCTCCCTAGAGCCTGCCCCGCCCGGCTATTACTGGATCCGCAGCGGCGACACCCTGTCTGGGATTGCCCGTCGGTATAAGGTCGGCTACAAGACCCTGGCACGCTGGAATAAGCTGGGCCCTCCCTATCGCATCTACGCGGGCTCCCTGTTGCGGGTAAAACCGCCGCGAGGGAAGATCAGCTCGACTAACCGCGGTACTCAACGGACGGTAAAGACGGCAAAGCGGTCGAGTACCAAGGGCAGGACCACTGCCAAGGCCCGGGCCAAGACAACGCGACGCGCACCGGGCAAGCGCGCGCGGGCGGCATCCGGATTGCGCTGGCGGTGGCCGCTCGGTGGTAAGGTTGTGCAAAGGTTCCGGAGCGGGGACCGGACGCGACAGGGTATCCGCATCGCCGGGCGTCCCGGTCAGAAGGTGGTGGCCGCGGAGAGCGGGACCGTGGTCTACAGCAACAGTGGACTCAAGGGTTATGGAAACCTTATCATCATCAAGCACGCCAAGGGTTATTTGAGTGCTTACGGCTTCAACCGCCGGCTCTTGGTGAGCGAAGGGGCCCGCGTGAAGCGCGGTCAGGGTATCGCAGAGGTGGGACAGGCGTCCGATGGGGCCTATCGTCTCCACTTCGAGGTTCGGAGGAAGGGTACCCCAGTAGATCCTCTGAGGTATCTCCCGTAACTTCCAACCCTGGGTATCTCAGTTACGAGGGAATGTTCGCATGGCAAGGAACGACGAGCGAGACGATTTGGATTCGGGGCCTGAGATCGGCAGCGACGCCGTAGAGGATGCGATGGGTGGTCCCAAGCTGGAAGCGATCAGCGAGGGGACGGGCGACGGCGATGAATCGCCGGATGCGGTTGCGCCACCCGCGGGCCGGTCCGTGGCCGGGGACTGCGACTTCGATACGGTACGTCTGTACCTCAACGAGATCGGCAGCTCCAGACTTCTGACGGCCGAGGAAGAGGTCCGTTTCACCCGCCTTGCCCACAGCGGCGACGATGCCGCGCGCCAGCGTATGATCGTCAGCAACCTGCGGCTGGTCGTCAAGGTTGCGCATCGCTATCTCAACCGCGGGCTTCCCCTCCCGGACCTGATCGAGGAAGGCAATCTCGGTCTTATACGGGCCGTGGAGAAGTTCGACCCGGAGCGTGGCTTCCGTTTTTCGACCTACGCCATCTGGTGGATCCGCCAGAGCATTGAACGGGCCATCATGAATCAGGCACGTACGGTCCGCCTGCCCATCCACGTGACCAAGGAGATCAATACCTATCTCAAGGCGGCCAGGGGTCTCACCCAGAAGCTCGACCACGAGCCCACCACCGAGGATATCGCCGGCCTTTTGAACAAGCCCACCGGGGAGGTCAAGCGCGTGCTCGATCTGAACGAGCATATCACCTCGGTCGACACCCCCTACAGCAAGGACGCGGACGGGCATCTCCTGGATAAGCTGCAAGACGAATCGGCCGCAGATCCCGCGGATAAGATCCATGACCACGCCGTCCAGTCCAATCTGGACCATTGGCTGAAAAAGCTCAACGACAAACAGCGCGAGGTCGTAGAGCGCCGATTCGGACTCCACGGCCATGATCGCACCACCTTGGAGTGCGTGGCCCAAGAGCTCGGCGTAACCCGTGAGCGTGTCCGCCAGATCCAGATAACCGCCTTGAGACAGCTGCGGAGCATCCTCGAGAAGGAAGGCTTTTCCGTGGATGCCTTCTTTAGGTAGCTACGGGTTTTCCCTGTGCCTCGTTGAGCACGGCGTGCCGTCCCCGGTACGCCTCTGCCTAGCCTACTTGAGTTTGATTCTTGAGCCGTTGAATCCTACCTGGCTGTGCCCAACCGACACCCGACGGGGAATGTTGGGCACGCCACCGTCCCTGGTGGCTTTGCCCAACCTACCGACCCATCTCATCCTCCAGACGGGACTGATCCAGGAGCGTATCGGCGGGAACTTGGCCGCGGAGAGCCTCCAGCTGATCGATACGTTCCTTCAGCTCCTTGACAAAGTTCTGGTAGCTGGCTTCGGTATCCGCCAATCGACGCTCAATCTCCGCCTTCTCTTTCTCCAGTATTTGGCGTTCCTGGACAAGGGCCTGTTTCAGGCGTTCGGTGACCTCTTGCTCCCGCCGCTTGAGGCCAGACTTGTAGTCCTCGAGGGTGATGCCGGTCTGGATGGTGATATTGTCTCGGTTCACCACTCTGCCCTTAGTGGCGCTTGCGTCTTGGGTGACGGCGGTAGCGTCCGGGGTAGCGAGGCGCTGCCCGATGCCGATGAGACCGGCCAGGGCGATGCCGGCAAAGGCCCCGAGCAGGAGCCGAGTATCCGCGCCCAGCGTCTTAGAGGCTGTCTAAAAACTAACCTATTGATTTTAAATCGGTAGGCTGGGGTGAGGAACGAACCCCAGCGTTGGTTATTGCTGGGTTTTGGCCATCCCTGGCCGCAACCCAGCCTACGGCCTACGGTCCCTTTTTAGACAGTCTCTTA
>NZ_FLUY01001651.1 GCF_900092655.1 Candidatus Thiosymbion oneisti | reverse complement strand
CTGGTGTAACCGGGGGTGCCGGCAGGTACAGTGCAAACCCGCCGCCGCTTTGGATTTAGCGACGTATCCAGCAAGGTGTTGCAGCCAGGGGAAAGCGCCGTCGCTGCGGCGCGCGTGGACCCCGCTGCCCAGGTTCTCGGCAAGCGCCGCTGGTATCTCCCGTCGCTGAGGTTCGATGCGGTCGCGCCGCTTTGCCGGCGCACTCCAAAGCAGTCCGGAATCCATAAAGAGCCTA
>NZ_FLUY01001647.1 GCF_900092655.1 Candidatus Thiosymbion oneisti | reverse complement strand
GATCCGAGCGTCGGGTTGCGTTACGCCGCGTTCGGCGCCGTGCCGGTCCGGGCGCGGTCCTGGGTTATTTGGCGTTGGTTGTGGGAAAAGATCCCTCCTGCAGGATTGCTGAAAACCCCTCAGCGCAGATAGACGCCATCCTCACCGATCTTGCCCGGACCCCCGAGGACATAGATACCGGCGGAGTTGCCCTTGACATGAAACGAGAGGTTTCCGCCGCGGGCCGTGCTTTCATTGCCGGTGACCGCATCCCGATAGATGCCGTCGCGCACGCCCTCGACGCGGATGTCCTGGCCGCCGCCGATGGTGAGTCCGACGACGGCGTAGCTCTCGCCGTCATTCCAATCGCGGACGAAAGAGAGGCCGGAGCCCCACTCGGCGAGGTGGCTCATGGGGGCCTTCTGGAGGGCGGGGATTGCCCCACGGATCCGGTTGAGGCGCCGGATGTGTCGGTAGAGCGGGTGGTTTTGGGTCTGTGCGATGTGCGCATCGTCGATGTGGTCGCCGAAGTAGGCGCGTCCGGTGGTATCCAGGGTGTCGTCATTGCCGATGACGTCCTGGGGCGCGCCCTTCATGAACTCGATTTCTTCCCCGAAGTAGAGGCAGGGGATGCCGCGTACCGTCCACAGGAGGTTGTAGGCGGCCGCGGCCATCCATTGCTCGCCCTTGAAGCGGAAGCGAAAGTCGTTGTCCGGGCCGACGTCGTGGTTCTGCAGGAAGGTGACGAGCTCGGTGGCGTTGCCGTAGATCCAGTCCATCTCCAGCACCCGGGCGACGCCCTCGAAGCTGCCGCGGCTTAGGTTGTCGCGGAAAGTGGAGAAGAGGCCGAAATCGAGTTGGGAAAAGCCGGAATCGCCCCCGGCATTGGGGTCGCGCGGGTCGTGGCCGAGGCGGGTGTACCACCAGGGACGGATCTGTGAGGGCCCGTTGTCGCCGCCGCCCAGGTCGCCCCAACCATAGCCCTTGACCAGGTTCTCGCCGAACACGAACAACCCCGGTTTATGGGCCTTCCAGGCGTTGACGTACGCGAGCAGATTGTCGCGCTCGAGGTGCTTGACGGTGTCGATGCGCAAGGCATCGACCCCCATGTCGAGGTAGCGGTTGATGCTGCCGATGATGTAGTCCTTGACGTTCTCCCGCTCAGTGGCGAGGTCGATGCAGTCGCCGGCGAGGTGCTTGTGTTGCAGCGGGTGGGCACTCTCCCAATCCCCACCGCAGATGAATCCCTCCTGGTGATACCACTCGGGGTCGAGGGTGTTGGCGTCGATCCCGAAGAAGCGACCGGGGTCATAGCCAGGCTTGGGCAGAGTCTCGCCGGTCTTGGGGTCGACCAGGGGCTCGATGCCTTCCGGATCCCGGGTATGGCGCTCCCGATACCAGGCCGGGGCGACCGGGTTGTCGACGTCGTCCCGGTTCGGCCAAGCGTAGTTGCCCAGGCTGCCTTGGTAGGGGCCATGGTCGATCCGGCCCGGCTCCGAGCCTTGGGGGACGTAATACTTGATCGGTAGGTGGTCGATCCACACCTGGCCGCGGATGCCGTACTGGCAGGAGTGGTTGACGACCACGTCCTGGATGATCTTGATGCCCCGGGCGTGGGCCGCGTCGATGAGATCCTGATAGCGGGCGTCCGGTGATTCCAGCCGCGGATCGATCCGGGCCCAGTCGTAGCCATGGTAGCCGTGGTAGTCGAGACCGGAACGGTTCTCGATGGGTGGGGTGATCCAGATGGCGCTGAACCCCAGGTCGCGGATATAGTCCAGGCGCTGGATCAATCCCTTGAAATCCCCGCGCCAATGGGGATCCGTGGCCTGACCGGCGGCATTGAATCGGATGCGGTCGCGGCAGAAGAAATTGTTGGATGGATCACCGTCGTAAAATCTGGCGGTGAGCAAAAAATAGATGGTCTCCGCACGGAAGTCGGGCCGCCCGGTAGTTTCCGCCTTGATCCGCGGTGCCGCCTTAGGCTTGGGCCGCGGCGAAAACTCGCCTGGGGCGGATGCCGCCGACTGTGGTGGTTGGTCGTACCAGCGGCCGTTCTCCGTGTACCAACCGCTGCGATCCCGATGCAGATCGCCGCTCTGACGGCCCTGGAGGTCATTGAAGACGAAGCTGGCCGCTGCGACGCCTTGGAACCGATAGGTCAGCCAGCCGTCCACCTGTTCCATGGGAACGCCCGGCCAGGTCGAGCTATGGCCCTGAGGGTGGGTGTTCCAGTAATGGATGTGAACACTGTCGGCCCAATCGGCGGGTTTTCTGAAACGAACGATCAGATCAGGCATCGCATGGACTCCGATGAAGGTGCAGCAGGAATCATTCGGTCGCTTGATCCATTTGCGTTGATTTGCGGTAACTATTGAGGACCCCTTGCCAAGCAGCAGGTTGCATGTGTAGGCTGGCGCCATGCCTGAGCAACGCGCCCCAACCCGTTCGCCAGCAAGCCCCGACGACGAGCGGAAACGGCTGCGTATGCTGGTTGCGGAGCAGGCTGCAATAACAACCAGGCGGAACAGTGCCGATGTCCTGGTCGCGGGACAAAGGGTGTGTTTTGGCAATGCAATCGAGCTGGAGAAGATAACATGAGCGCTAAGTTTGAGGTCAATGCGCAACTCCGTCAGGACGCAGGAAAGGGTGCGAGCCGCCGCCTGCGTCGCCGGGGGTTGGTGCCGGCCATCATCTATGGTGCGGATCGGGAGCCGGAGATGATTAGTCTGGTCCATAACGAGCTGGTTCGGCACCTGGAATACGAGGCGTTTTACTCCCAGGTCCTGGACCTCAAGGTGGGAGATAAAACCGAGGAGGTCGTCATCAAGGATCTGCAGCGCCATCCGGCAAGGCCCTTCATCCTGCACGTGGATTTTCAGCGTGTTCGTGCGCTGGAGAAGATTCGCAAGACGATACCGCTGCATTTTCTCAATGAAGACAATACCAAGGGAGTCAAGCTCGGTGGCATGGTCTCCCGCAAGCTCACCGAGATCGAAGTCATTTGCCTACCCAAGGATCTGCCCCGGAATATCGAGGTCGATCTGCTGGAAATGGAGATCGGGGACATCGTGCATCTATCCAAGATCCCGTTGCCTGAGGGAGTGGCACTCGCCCACGCACCGGACCCGGATGTGCCCGTCGTGATCATCCATGGTGCCCAGATCCACGAAGAAGAAGAGGCGGAAGCGGGCGACGAGGAGGGAGAAGGCACCGAGCCCACCGAGCCGCAGTCTTGACGCCGGGAACCGCAAAGGCGCAAAGGGCGTGCGGGTGAGCTTTATCCGCAGATTACTTTATTTTCATGCGCTTACGTGCACGAAAATGGTACGGATTTCTCGCTGCATGCTGATCGCAGAAACGTTTTTGATCGTGTTCTTGCGTCCTTGGCCTCTTTGCGGTTCGAAATCGGAGAAGACCGGCGGATACGCAACATGGCCGGGAAGGGAATAAGGCTGGTCGTAGGCCTGGGTAACCCAGGGCCAGAGTACGAATCGACCCGCCACAACGTGGGCTACCGGTTCGTGGATACCCTTGCCGCGCGCAACGGCGGTCGGTTCCGGATCGAGAACAGGTTCCGTGGACTCCTCTGTCGGCTCCTCATCTCGGGGCGGGACCTGCGGCTCCTCAAGCCGATGACCTTCATGAACCGAAGCGGGCAATCCGTGGCTGCGGTAGTCCACTATTTCGAGATTGCTCCCGAACAGGTATTGATTGCGCATGATGAGCTGGATCTGTCGGTCGGGACCCTGCGGCTGAAGCAGGGAGGCGGACACGCCGGGCACAATGGATTGCGAGATGTCATCAGTGCGCTCAATACCCCGGACTTCTGGCGCCTGCGTATCGGTATCGATCATCCCGAAGATCGGTCAGAGGTCGTGAGCTATGTCCTCAGCCGGGCCTCCAGGGATGATGAGGGCCGGATCCGGGATGCCCTGGACCAAGCGGAGCAGTGTCTTTCCGAAACGCTGGCGGGTAAATTCCAAATTGCCATGAACCGGCTTCATAGCAGACCAATAACCGGTGGACGATCCAAATAAGGTCAATTGTGTACAGAGGAAGAACAGAGGTGCCGGAATCCGGCTCGCCAGGACAGCTGTTGGCCGCGGGACAAGCCAAGTCGGATTGAGTATGGGAAAAGCGACGATATCGAACCACCCGGCCGGGCACCTGCGAGGGATGCCCCGACGAAAAATCTTCGCGTCCTTCGCGGTTTATCAGTCGCCAGCTTCAGCGGCTGGCAGCTGGTGACTGGTAGCTGGCGACTGGTAGCTGGAAACTGAAAGTTATACGCACTCGCCCCAACGGTTTACCAATAGTCCGGGAAACACGTATCCTTGGCGCCGATGCGCAGTCCCGGAGGTATCCATAAGAGTCTGCATCCAAACCCAAGCCCGAATGAGGATTACGCCATGACCGTCTGTAAAGAAATCAAGAATTTCTCCCGCGCCCATGAACACATGGCGGATCTGTTCTCCGTGCTGGCCCTGGTGCTGCTCTTCGCGACCGTTTGGGCCGTCCTCGAATACCACCAGCTCCTGCTTGAATGGTGGCGTCACAACATAGTCCTTAACTCCGTCATCCTGGTGGCGGCACTGGTGTTGGACGTGTTCCTCGTCCTCGGCTTTCTGGCGGTGGGCTCCGCCCGTTTCGGCGACGACGACGAGCGGTGCTTCGGCACTTTCCGCGGTCGGCGCGGTACCTTAGGGAAACCTTTCGGGGCCTTTCGCGCCTGGCTGCACCACATGGAGAACGTCGGCAAGAAACACCGCTGAGATCGATGCCATTAAGTTAAGCCACGGTTCAAAAACAAGTTGAACATCTCAGCGATGATCAATATGCATCTAAGAGGATGCAACGAAGGACATTTGTTCACGTTGTTTTTGAACCGATACTAAGCGTTACCGGTCGGCAAAGTAAGCGAAAAAACTACGAATCCTCACGAACGGATTCGCGCGCTTCGTCGTTTTCTCTTGCGTATTCCGACCCACCACGACCAGCGGCCAACAGCTAACTTAATGGCATTGCCGCTGAGGCCACCTCGATACGGACCATACACAACAGGGAATGAATAGCCTGGCTACCCCGTTCGCCCAGTCCGTATCCCCGGTGGCCATCCTGGTACTGGGCATGCACCGCAGCGGGACCTCGGCGCTGACCCGGGTCATCAATCTGCTGGGCGCGGATTTGCCGCCGCGTCTGATGCCGCCGGCTACAGACAACAATGCGCTGGGATTCTGGGAGTCAATAGATGCCTATCGTATGAACGATGAGCTCCTTACCTCCTTGGGTTCGCACTGGGATGATTGGCATCCCATCGCCCCGGAGCGTCTGGATGTGGTGGCGAAGGGTCCCTTTAAGGACCGCGCCATAAAGATGCTCCGGCAAAATTTTCCCAGGTCGCAGTGCTTTGTGTGGAAGGACCCACGCAACTGCCGTCTGCTGCCCTTCTGGAGCCGGGTCCTGGATGAGTTCGGCGCCAAGGTCAAGTGTGTTCTGCCGATTCGGCACCCGTGGGAGGTGGCGGAGTCGCTTCGGGCGCGCGACGGCTTCAGCCACTCGAAATCCTACCTGCTCTGGCTGCGCTATGTGCTGGAGGGGGAGTCGGCTACCCGGGGACTAACCCGCGCCTTCCTTTCCTACGATGGGTTGCTGCGCGATTGGCGGTCGGAAATGGACCAGCTTGCGGATGCACTGGGCCTCGTCTGGCCGCGCAGCGGGGCAGTTGCCGAAACGGACATCGATCGCTTTCTCCGGAAGGAACATCGGCACCATGCGGTCGCTGCGAACGCAAAGGAGATCATGCAGCAGCTTTCCGATTGGGTGAGGCGAACCTACGCCGCGCTCGGCGAGCTGGAGCATGACCCGGACCGGCGTGCGGCACAACAGCGATTGGATGCCATTCGCAGGGAGCTTGACCGGGGAACGGATATCCTGGATCAGGTCATGGGCTGGGAGGGGCCCGCGTCGGCATTAGAGGACAAACGGCAGCGAATAAAATATTTAGAGGAAGAGGTTTCCGCCCGGAACGCCGATCTCGCGGCCTTGCAGGCGGAGATTGCAGCCAAACAAGCGGGCTACGAACGGTTGGCGCAGGGACGAAATGAGCTCCTCTATCGGCTCAATGCAATCCAATCCAAGGCAGCCTGGCAGCTTACGCGACCGCTCCATGCCATCGAGGACAAGTACCCGTCGAGTGTGCGGCGCTTGGCGGCGATACCCAAGCTACTCTGGTGGTCACTAGGGTTCCGGTTGGCAAAGCGCCTCCGTATCCGCAGGATCGCGAATACGCTCTTGGCCTCTGGGCTGTTCGATCTGCCCTGGTATCTGCGGCGCAATCCGGAGCTTGTCCTCGCCGGCATCAACCCGGCGTTGCACTGGTTGGTCGCCGGATGGCAAGAAGGGCGCGACCCGAACCCGATGTTCGATTGCGGTTGGTATCTGTCCCGCAACCCGGATGTGGCAGCCATGGGAGTCAATCCCCTGGTGCACTTTTGGGAGCAGGGCGCGCGCGAAGGACGTGACCCGCACCCTTTGTTCGATTGCGCCTGGTACAGGGCGCAAAACCCGGAGGTCGCGAACGAGGGAGTCAACCCCTTGGAACATTATTTGCGAACGGCCGCCACGGAGAACAGGGACCCGCATCCGCTCTTTCAGACCTCCCTTTATCTGGCAGCACAGGGCGGCACCTGCCCGCCGCGAGAGGCACCTCGCCACTTTGCCGAAAGCGGGAAAGCGGTTGCCCCCGGCGCCTACCGCAATGCGGAGGTTCTCGTCTCCCTTCAGGAATCCTACCGAGCACAGACCCACATGCGGCTGCTGCGCGACGAGCGCTTGACTGCCAATCGGTATGCGGTTTTTCTCCAGTGCGGGGCGGACTCGGTTCATCAGCACTGGCTATCGGAGCGTCCAAAGACTTGGGACCTGATCGTCAATCATTATGATGCGACCCATGTCGGCCAACTGCCCTGCCAGATCGAGTTTCAACAGCAGGGCAGGCTTCCGGGCACCAAATTCACGGCCGTTCATGGCCTACTGCAGGGCTGGCCGGATATCCTTAAGGCATACGCCTATGTCTTGCTACTGGACGACGACCTCCATATCCAGGAGTCCGAGATCGGCGAGCTGTTCGCCATTGCGGAGGAGAAGGACCTGGATCTGGCGCAACCGAGCCTTGCTTCCGATTCGCCCGGACGTCACCCCGTGTTTTTCACCCGTGGTCGGCGGGGTGTGCGCTACGTCAATGGGGTCGAGATCATGATGCCCCTGATTTCCCGCCGTGCCTTGGAGGCCGGGGCGCACCTGTTCGGTGAAACCGTGAGCGGCTGGGGGCTCGACATCGCGTTGTCAAAGATCGTCAAGGAGCAGCTGAACGGGAAGGCGGCGGTCGTCGACCAGATCGTCGCCCGGCACACAAAACCGATCGATCTCGAAGGTGGCGCCTTCTATGAGATGCTGCGGCAACAGAACATATTCCCCTTGTTGGAGTACCGTCATCTGCAACAAACCTATGCTGCGGATGCCGGCTTTCATGAGGTCTCGGGGCCTAAGAGGCTGTCTAAAAAAGGACCGTAGGCGGTAGGCTGGGTTGAGGAACGAAACCCAGTTTTTTTGTGGTAGTGTGGTTTGCCGAATCTCGTCCCTCGACCCAGCCTACTGGCTTAAAATCAATGGGTTAGTTTTTAGACAGCCTCTAAGCGTTACGGTCGGCAAACAAGCGGAGAAACTACGAATCACGCGGATCCTCACTAAACGCGGTGATCCGATTTGCTCACAAAGTGACCTGGCTGCGTGTTGCTGTCGCGCGCAAGACCTTAGCCGCGCTGCCGCCGCCTCCGGCGCTGAAACCCCTTGACGATCCCGAGGTAAACACGCTGCGTATCCAACTTATGGGGCGGATGGTGTTGATCCTGATCGGTGCCATGGTCCTACGCAGTCCGATACTCTTGGTGTTGTCACCAGTCATTGTTGTCGTTTCCGGTTTGGCAGCGATCATGAGTCCCCTTCGTATCGCTGCATTCCGTACCGCCATCGCGGAAGAAGTGCGCCGCGAGGCTTGCCTGTCGATGCGTTAGCATCAGACGTGCGCCTGTGGGGCTGGATCAGATACCGGTGTTGCGGTGTGTTTCCCGTACCTACGGAGATGAAGCGATAACCTGAGGATCACTACCATGACGCGACTAAAACCACCTGCGGCACGACCAAGACTGCGCGGAAAAGTCAATCGCTTCAGGCGGTTGGTACCGGTTCGCCGGGAGATCGTATCGCCACAGGCATTTTTGCGATTGGCCACGAGCGAGCCGGATGCTATTCGCGAATCGCGTTTTCTTCCGCCCAAACTAGGTGACGGCACCTTTGGTGCGGTTTCCGTGACCTATAGGAAACCGCGGAAACCAATGGGGAGGCCAATAGGATGAACGAAGCGCGCGAAATCAGCGCCGAAGAGCCGATGGATTCCGATCTTCCCGGCAGGGAGGAAATTAACCGGCTGCTTGCCGTGCAGGAACGGGAGCTGCAGATTCGTAGCGAGGATATCGAGCTGCGCAAGGACGAAAACAGACTCTATGTGGAAGAGGTGAAGCATTCCGTCGATGCTCAGCTTGAGGCACAACGTCTGCTACACCAGTCGCATCTAACGACACACAAGCACAACATATGGTTCGGCATCTTTCTGGTAGTTGCGGTGTTGGCGTTCGCGGCGTTCACCCTGTATTTGAAGCAACCCGACGTCGTGCTTGAGTTGATCAAGTTGTCAGCAGCCGTGGTGGGTGCAGGGCTGGGCGGATACGCCTATGGTTATCGCAAGGGTGGTGAGCAAAACGAGGACTGATTTATCCGTTGTTGACCAGCTAAGGAATTAGGTCGTATCGACGGATCGATCAGAACAAGATCCCGGAATCTGAAGGAGTATCACCATGCCCCTGATCAAACCTTTCGCCGGATTGCGCCCGGCCCCCGGACGGGCCTCGGATGTAGCTGCTCCACCCTACGACGTGATGAGCGCTCAGGAAGCGCGCCGGATGGTCACAGGCCGGCCCCACAGCTTTTTGCACATCTCGCGGCCCGAGGTGGACCTGCCGGAGGATACGGACCCCTATGCCCCCCAGGTCTATGCCAAGGCCCGGGAGAATCTGGATCGGATGCGCTCCGAGGGGGTGCTGATCCGGGACCCGGCGCCCTGCTATTACGTCTATCGCCTCACCAGGGGCGAGCATATGCAGACCGGCCTGGTGGCAGTGGCCTCCGTGGCCGCCTACGAGGCGGATCGAATCAAAAAGCACGAGCTCACGCGGCCGGTCAAGGAGGACGACCGGGTGCGTCAGATCGATGCCCTCGATGCCCAGACCGGCCCGGTCTTTCTGGTCTACAAGCACACCGCCGCCATCGACGATATCCTGGCTGCGGTGAGCACCTCGGCACCGGCCATTGATATCCGGGCCCAGGACGGCGTGCGCCATGAGCTCCGGGTGGTGGATGACGACGCCACCATCGAGCGGCTCTCCACGGCCTGCGAGCAGCTCGATGGTCTGTACGTCGCGGACGGTCATCATCGCTCCGCCGCCGCCGCCCGGGTGGCCGCGACGCGCAAGGCCGTCAATCCGAACCATACGGGGGATGAATCCTATAATTACTTCCTGAGCGTCATCTTTCCCCATGACCGGATGCAGATCCTGGATTACAACCGGGTAGTAAAGGACCTGCACGGACTCGAGGCCGAGACCTTCATGGACCGGCTGCGGCCCTCCTTCAAGGTAGAACCCAGTCCGATGCCTGTTGCACCGGCCCGCCACGCGGAGTTTGGCATGTATCTGGACGGCGCCTGGTACCGCCTTACCCTGGACGCGCGCCGCATTCCCCGGAAGGATCCGGTCGGACGGCTGGACGTGAGCCTGCTCCAGGACAATGTCATCAGGCCCATACTCGGCATCTCGGACCCGCGCCTGGACGACCGCATCGGTTTCGTCGGCGGCAGCCGTGGCCTCGACTGGCTTGCCGCGCAGGTGGACGCGGGCGATATGGCGGTCGCTTTCTCGCTGTATCCGACCCCGATGGAAGATCTGATGGCGGTAGCGGATGCGGGAAAGATGATGCCCCCCAAATCGACCTGGTTCGAGCCCAAGTTGGCCGATGGCCTGGTGAGTCACTTGCTCGACTGAACCCGGTTATAGCCGCAACTGGGACCGCGTCTGTGACGCGGGTCCGTCCGTACCACGGGAACGCTTCAGCCGCGGGCGACAAGCCCACTGATCCATGGTCAAACCCGTCTATACCCTCAACCGAGACCAGCGCGACGCCGCCGCGGCTGCCCGGTACTGGCTCGACGCCCTACCCGAGCGCTACCCCGGCGAGGACCGCGAGCGCCTCGCCCAGGCCTGCGAAATATTGGGGCGTTGCCGCGGCAACCAGGAGCTGGATACCGGCGAGACCCAGGTCCGTCACCTGCTTTGCACCGCGGACATTCTGGTGCAGCTACGCCTCGATGCCGATACCCTGATTGCTGCCCTGCTCAAGGGTTGTCTCGGGCGACCGGAGGGTGGCGAAGAGCTGCCGGCGGCCCGTTTCGGTCCCGGTATCGCAGGCATGGTGGCAGACCTCGACCGCATCGATCAGCTTGCCAACCTGGACGCGGCGATCGCCACCAAGGACCGGCACGAGCACGAAGAGAATCTGCGTCGCCTGCTGCTCGGCATCGCCAAGGACGTCCGGGTCGTGCTGGTGGTTCTGGCCGCACGGTTGCACCTGATGCGCAGTATCGATGGTCTGGACGACGGGCGCCGGCGCGGGATCGCGGAGGACACCCGGCGCGTCTATGCCCCCCTGGCTAACCGGCTCGGGATCTGGCAGATCAAGTGGGAGCTCGAGGACCTGGCTATGCGGTACCTCGAGCCCGAGGTGTACCAACGCATTGCCAAACGACTCGATGGTCGGCGCGCGGAACGCGAATCCTTCATCGACGCGGCGATCACGACCCTGCAGGAGCGGTTTGCCGAGGCCGGCATCGACGCCGACATCAGCGGCAGGCCCAAGCACATCTACAGCATCTGGCACAAGATGCAGCACAAGGATCTGGACCTGGAGCAGATCTTCGACCTGCGGGCGGTACGTGTCCTGGTGGGGGACATCGCCTCCTGTTATGCCGCCCTGGGGATCGTGCACGGGCTCTGGAAGCACATTCCCGGGGAGTTCGATGATTATATCGCCACCCCCAAGGGCAACCTGTACCAATCCCTGCACACGGCCGTGGTGGGACCCGAAGACAAGCCCCTCGAGGTGCAGATCCGCACCTGGGACATGCACCGGCACGCCGAGCTCGGCGTGGCGGCCCACTGGGCCTACAAGGAGAACAAACACCAGGACGCGGCCTTCCAACGCTGGCTGGCGCCGGTGCGTGACTGGCTCGAACGCAAGCACGAGGGCGAGGACGACGGGGACTTCGGAGAAGGCTTCGCATCCGCGTTCGAGCCAGCGCATATCTATGTGCTCACCCCCCAGTCCAAGGTCATCGAGCTGCCTATGGGGGCCACGGTGCTGGATTTCGCCTACGCGATTCACTCCGAGGTCGGCAACCGTTGTCGCGGGGCCAAGGTCGACGGCGGCATCGTGCCCCTCAATCGGCCCTTGGTCAGCGGCCAGACAGTGGAGATCCTTACCCGCAAGAATGCGGCGCCCAGCCGCGACTGGCTCAGTCCCCACCAGAACTATCTAAAGACAGCCAAGGCCCGCAACCGAGTCCGCCAGTGGTTCAAACGGCAGGACTTCGACCGTGATCGGAACCTGGGCCGCACCCTGTTGGAGAAAGAGCTGCAGCGACTCCGGATCGAGGAGAAGCCCCGCCTCGAGCACATCTGTCACCGCTACAACTTCCCCACGGGGGAGGAGCTGCTGGCTGCCATCGGCCGCGGCAAGGTGTCGGTGGGGCAAGTGGCGCGTCAGGTAGGCGAGCCCAGGATCAAGGAATACCACCAGCCCGTCGCCAAACCCACGCCATCGACACCGGCCAAGCAGCGGGTGCCGGATCGCACGGAAGTGGTCGTGGCGGGCGTCGGCGACCTCATGACCCGCATGGCCCAGTGCTGCAAGCCGATACCCTATGACGAGATCATGGGCTTTGTCACCCGGGGGCACGGCGTCACCATCCATCGCCGCGACTGCGCCAATGTGCTCGGTCTGCCGGAGCCGGAGCAGGCCCGCCTGATCGAGGTACACTGGGCGGACCAAGGCATCGAAGCCGCCTACCCGGTGGATCTGCTCGTTATCGCCGGTGACCGCAAGGGCCTGCTGCGGGACGTCTCATCGGTGTTCTCGGACCAGGGGATCGATGTCGTGGGCGTGAACACCGTCTCGGATCGCACCAAGGACCTGGCCACCATGCGCTTCACTGTGGAGGTCAAGGACGTATCCCAGCTCGACCAGGTCCTAGTCAAGCTGCGGCAGGTTCCTGACGTGCTGGAAGTGAAGCGGCCATCTTGACCGGCCGCGGCCTGTAGGGGCACCCCTTGCGGGTGTCCAGCCCCTAGTACCCCAAATTTATCCGCAAATCAACGCACATGAACGCAACTGGATCAAGGACCGTCGCTACTAAAAGATTGTGAGTGCATTGAGCATGGGAAATCGCTCTTTGCTATTGCATCGGATCGAAAACCGGGCCTCCCTTTGGAGTGCGGCGGCAACTTTACTTCGGCAGTGACAGAAATCCGTGGGACTCAAGGTAACCGAGGTGTTGTCGAACGGCAGTTGCCCGCCGCCGCTTTGGATTTGAGCAAGGCTTCGTCTCCAACCAGGCATGGCGGTCAAGGGAAAGCGCCGTCGCCGCGGCGCG
The DNA here is from genome assembly GCF_900092655.1 of Candidatus Thiosymbion oneisti. Taxonomy (GTDB): domain Bacteria; phylum Pseudomonadota; class Gammaproteobacteria; order Chromatiales; family Chromatiaceae; genus Thiosymbion; species Thiosymbion oneisti. The sequence continues at coordinate 316 of NZ_FLUY01001647.1, read as the reverse complement.
GGTAAAATTCGACACCTGACCTTAAGCAAACACGGCTGGTATTCCCCGTCGGTGGAGTGTGATTCGCCCGCACCGCTTTGCCGGCGCACTCCAAATAGACCCGGTGCGTCTTGCCAGGCTTCAGGTGCAACGGCTATCGTCGAGTGGCCTGGTGGCGGAGGGACCCCAAGGGGCGGCTGTATTCGGAAGGGAGGTGTCGGGGTTTCTTCGTCACCTCAACCCTACTGCGCGGTTGCCGTAGCCCGTAGGGCGGGTCAGGCGCGTGCGCCAAGCGCTGCGATTGCCGCGGCGGTGGGCGCGCCGTCACCCGCCGGAT
>NZ_FLUY01001725.1 GCF_900092655.1 Candidatus Thiosymbion oneisti | reverse complement strand
CTCGAGTAGCTTTAGCTTGACATCGGCTTCAGCCGACCCCCCATACCACCAACTTCCAGTTGGTGGTGGTTGATTTAGGCTCTTTATGGATTCCAGACTGTTAGCGCAGCAGCAGACCGAGGAGGGAATCCATGAGCCCTTTGCCGCGGTTT
>NZ_FLUY01000243.1 GCF_900092655.1 Candidatus Thiosymbion oneisti | reverse complement strand
CGGCTGATCCAAGATGAGCCATGAGCAATACAGAGATCGAGACTTTCGACAGCGTTTGGGACGCGATCGCCGACACATCGGCGGAGGCGGCCAACCTCAAGCTACGCTCCCAACTGATGGAGCAGATCGGCACCATCGTAGTGGAACAGGGCTGGACCCAACACGAGGCGGCCATTCACTGCGGCGTAACCCAGCCGCGGATAAACGACCTATTACGCGGGCGTATCTCCCGATTGAAGACATCCTCGCCGACTATCCCTACTTAGAGCGCGAGGACATCATGCAAGCACTGCGCTATGCCGCATGACGGGCTGAAGAAATATCTATTTGACTGCAAAGTCAAAATAATCGTTTGGAAATGGCTCACCCATTAACGTGAAATGCCACCACTCTTGTTCCAAGGGTTCAAAACCATGCTTTATTGGGGATGATACCCTTGACGTCGACGAAGCCCTCCGGCAAATTGTCGGCTAAAGATGGGAATCCCGAAAGGGCGCATAAGAGCAGGAAAAATGACAGTGTAATTGAACGTCCCAATTGGAACCCTTTCGTTATTAAAAACCACGAATGAACACGAATAGACACGAAAATTAGTGTGGATTCGTGTTCATTGCTTGAAAGTTACAGAGGAGCCGAACCGCGGCATTGGGTCGCTTGCAGCCAAATGTTAGGCGAATGAGCCGTGAAAAACGACCCATTAAGAGCCTGTTTTGTTGGTAGCCGCCGGCAGTAGCAGTGTGGCATAAAGCCAGAACGTCAACCGGGACCTTAATCACAATAGACCAAATGTCTGTGAAGCACCTCGTTAAGCGCTTTTTCGCTGCGACTTGATATCGGCGATTATGTCTTTCGCGGACATGCCCTTGAAAAGTTGCTCGCGTTCTTCAGTGTAGTTTCCCGTGCCGACTCTGAACTGGCTCAGGAATCGAATTGTGTCAACGACACCGATCTCTCTAACAAGAACATTCGTGGCATGCCAAGTTACTTCGGAAATGGGTTGAACCCTGAGATATCCCCACATTATTTCTATCTAAGACAACAAGTTGTAGTGTGTAGTTACTGTCGATCTGGACATGCA
>NZ_FLUY01001643.1 GCF_900092655.1 Candidatus Thiosymbion oneisti | reverse complement strand
TTTCAGGACGCTGGAGCGTCAGATCCCTCCTCCGTCGGGACAAGCTTGCTCCCACGCTGGAGCGTGGGAGCCAGAGAGAGCTCCGTCATCGGAGCTCGAAGTTCCACTATCCAAGCTCAAAGCTCCGCCATCCAAGCTCGGAGCTCCGTCATTCAAGCTCGAAGCTCCACCATTCAAGCTCAGAGCTCCGCCCTTCAAGCTCAAAGCTCCACCATCCAAGCTCAGAGCTCCACCATTCAAGCTCGGAGCTCCATCGTCGAAGCTCAGAGCCCCGTCGCCCAAGCTCGAAGCTCCGCCATCCAAGCTCGGAGCTCCATCATCGAAGCTCAGAGCTCCGCCATCCAAGCTCGAAGCTCCATCGTCCAAGCTCAGAGCTCCGTCGCCCAAGTTCAAAGCTCCACCATCCAAGCTCGGAGTGCCGCCATCGAAGCTCAGATCCGTAGGGCGGGAAAGTGTAGTGCATCCCGCCACTACTCAGACTACGAGCTCGAAATGACAGGAAAATTTCGATGGAAGGGGAGACTACTCCTCCGCGGAGGCGGCCGGCTTCCGCTCGCCCGCCCGCCGGAAGCGTTCGCCCAGCTGCTCGGCCACCGGCTTGAGACCCGGCGTCGTCTGGGCGGCGGTCTTGACATACTTGTAGACCTGGGCCGCTTCCTGCATCGCTTCCCCGCCCACCGCCATCCGGGTGTCGTCGATCTGGGAGGCCACCGAGTCGGCAAGTGTGCCCAACTCGGTCAGGGCGGTGAACAGGTCTACGTCTTTCTTGAAGCCGGGGATGCTGAAGCTGACGGGGAGAATCGTGGGATGATCCTGGGCGGCGGTCAGGGCATTCTGCACGAAGGAGGTGCTGTCGGGCCCGGCCTTGAAGGTGGCCATGCGTTCCTGGGGCGTCAGACTGACGAGGAAAGGCAGCTTTTTGAGCACGGTATCGAAGGCGGTCTTGATGATTTTCATGTCGGCGGCGGAGAGGGAGGCATCGATGTTCTGGTAGGACATAGTCATGTTCTCTCAGGATTATGAAACGGAATGGTCACTACAGTGGTAGTGTTCTAATTTTGTTGTTGCTGAATAGCGGGAACCTTTTTGATCCCTTCTCGCTTCTTGATCCCCTCTCGCTTCTTGATCCCCTCTCCCCAACCCCTCTCCCGCCGGGAGAGGGGCTTTGAGGCTTAACTTAATGGTATTGCACTACAGCATCGGCCCGCAGGCTCCGCTATGCGGATTGCCGGTGCCTTGCCGCCTAGTATCTCATTTCGCTTGATATTACAGAGATGCTCTATTCACCTCAGAGACACAGAGAGCACCGAGAACGGAAGAGAACGCCAAGGCGCCAAGACGCAAAGAAAGAAAAAGAACCTTTGCGTCTTGGCGTCATTGCGTCCCGGCGTTAAATGGGCCGGAAAGTGAGCGGCCAAGCATAAATTTTTCAATCTGAGCCTCTGCCCCGTTTCGCGTCGTGAACAGATTGGCCTAATATCCGCCATAATCGGCGGCTTTACTTGGGTCAAAGCCTGTAGGTCGGGTCAGACCAGGGCGACGGAGGTAGCTAGCATACGGTGGATGGCGCAAGCTTATCCACCCTACGCGGACTAGTTTTGATGCGGTTCGCGCCGGGAAGGCGTGCACCAGCCGTCGAGTTCGGAACCACCGCGCTCACCGCATCCTCCGCCCTTTCTGCGAAAATCTGCGTAATCTGTGGATTCAAAACGCGAACACGACCATGGACACCATCCGCATCCGCGGCGCCCGCACCCATAATCTCAAGAATCTGGATCTGGATCTGCCGCGGGATCGGCTGATTGTGCTCACCGGCTTGTCCGGGTCCGGTAAATCCTCACTGGCCTTCGATACGATCTATGCGGAGGGACAGCGCCGCTACGTGGAGTCCTTGTCCGCCTATGCCCGCCAGTTCTTGTCCATGATGGACAAGCCGGATCTGGACCATATCGAGGGGCTGTCGCCGGCTATCTCTATCGAGCAGAAGACGACTTCTCACAATCCCCGCTCGACGGTGGGCACCATCACGGAGATCTACGACTATCTGCGTCTGCTCTTCGCCCGGGTCGGCAGCCCTCACTGCCCCCAGCACGGCACTTCTCTTGAGGCCCAGACCGTGAGCCAGATGGTGGACCAGGTGTTGGCGCTGCCGGCGGGCGAGAAGCTGATGTTGCTGGCCCCGGTGGTCTCGGAGCGCAAGGGGGAGTACCACCGGTTGCTCGGGGAGCTCCACGCCCAGGGCTTTATCCGCGCCCGGATCGACGGCGATTTGTGCGAGCTGGACGCTCCGCCGGAGCTGGATCTCAGGCGCAAGCATAATATCGAGGTGGTGGTGGACCGCTTCCGGGTGCGGCCGGACCTGGCGCTGCGGCTCGCCGAGTCTTTCGAGACCGCGCTGGGCCTTTCGGGCGGGCTGGCGCGGGTGGCCAGGATCGATGCGCCGAGCATCGAGGCCCCGGACCAGGAGGAGTTGCTGTTTTCCGCCTCCTTCGCCTGCCCCAGGTGCGGTTACAGCATCCTGGACCTGGAGCCGCGGCTGTTCTCCTTCAACAACCCGGCCGGCGCCTGCCCCACCTGCGACGGCTTGGGTGTCGAGCAGTTCTTCGACCCGGCCAAGGTCGTCAGTCACCCCCAGTCGAGTCTCGCCGGGGGCGCCGTGCGCGGCTGGGACCGGCGTAATGCCTACTATTTCCAGCTGATCCGCGCCCTCGGCGCCCACTATGGTTTCGACGTGGAGACCCCCTGGCAGGCACTACCGGAACGGGCACGCAAGCTGGTCCTGTACGGCTCCGGGCGGGAGAAGATCAGGTTTACGCTGCCCCACGAACGGGGTGCCGGCAGGCTGCGGCCCTTTGAGGGGATTATCCCCAACATGGAGCGCCGGTACCGGGAGACGGATTCCAACACGGTGCGCGAGGAGCTCGCCCGCTATATCTCCCAGCAGCCCTGTCCCGACTGTGCCGGCTCCCGTCTCAACGAGGCCGCCCGTCATGTGCTGGTGGCCGATCATAACCTGCCGCGGTTGGCCGCCCTGCCGGTGGGCGAATCCCTGCATTTCTTCGAGACCCTGGTCCTGCCCGGTCGGCACGGTGAGATCGGCGCCAAGATCATCAAGGAGATCGCCCAGCGGTTGCGGTTTCTGGTGGATGTGGGCCTGGACTACCTGACCCTGGAGCGTAGCGCCGATTCCCTGTCCGGCGGCGAGGCCCAGCGCATCCGGCTCGCCAGCCAGATCGGGGCCGGCCTGGTGGGGGTCATGTATATCCTGGACGAGCCTTCTATCGGTCTGCACCAGCGCGATAACGCCCGGCTGCTGCGCACCCTGACCCACCTGCGGGATCTGGGCAACACCGTCATCGTGGTCGAGCACGACGAGGAGGCCATCCGTAGCGCGGATCTGGTGGTGGATCTGGGGCCCGGCGCCGGTGTCCACGGCGGTGAGATCGTCGCTCAAGGCACCAGCGACCAGGTGGCCGCCGCTCCCGGCTCCCTTACCGGCCGCTACCTGAGCGGTGACCTGCGGATCGAGATCCCGGCCGCGCGTACCGCCGTGGATCCCGAGCGTCAGCTACGGGTGCGGGGGGCCGGCGGCCACAATCTGAAGGGTATCGACGCCGCTATCCCGGTGGGTACTTTGTGCTGTATCACCGGGGTCTCGGGCTCCGGCAAATCGACCCTCATCAATGATACTCTCTACCCGGCCGCCGCCCACCGGCTCAACGGGGCGGCCTTAAGCCCGGCCCAGCATAGCGCCATCGAAGGGCTGGATCACTTCGACAAGGTGGTGGACATCGACCAGAGCCCGATCGGTCGCACGCCCCGTTCCAATCCCGCTACCTATACCGGTCTGTTCGGTCCGGTGCGGGAGCTGTTCGCTGCCGTGCCCGAGGCCCGCTCCCGGGGCTATACCCCCGGCCGCTTCAGCTTCAACGTCAAGGGGGGGCGCTGCGAGACCTGCCGCGGGGACGGCTTGATCCGGGTCGAGATGCACTTCCTGCCCGATGTCTACGTCCAGTGCGATACCTGCCGGGGCCGGCGCTATAACCGCGAGACCCTGGAGATCCGCTACAAGGACAAGACTATCGATCAGGTCCTCGACCTCACGGTAGAGGACGCCGCGGCCTTCTTCTCCGCCGTTCCGGTCATCAAGCGCAAGCTCCAGACCCTGATCGACGTGGGACTGGCCTATGTCCGCCTCGGCCAGAGCGCCACCACCCTGTCCGGAGGCGAGGCTCAGCGGGTCAAGCTGTCCCGGGAGCTCAGCAAGCGCGATACCGGCCGTACCCTCTACATCCTGGACGAACCCACCACCGGGCTCCACTTCCAGGACGTCAAGCAACTGCTGGAGGTCCTCCACCGCCTGCGCGACCACGGCAATACAGTCATCGTCATCGAGCACAACCTGGACGTGATCAAGACCGCGGACTGGATCCTCGACCTGGGGCCGGAGGGGGGAGATCGAGGCGGCGAGCTCATCGCCACCGGAACCCCCGAACAGATCGCCGCTGACCCGGACTCTCATACCGGGCGGTTCCTCAAGCCCCATTTGGAGCGGGGGTGGTAGTAGCCTCGTAGGGTATGGTGAGGAACGAACCGCACCGATTGCGGGTATCCAGGGGGGTAGCCCAACAGCACTATTTTTTCCATACTCAATCCGGCTTAGGCGACTCCGCAACATGAATATATCCGCAGATTTTCGCAGATTAAAAAAGTGTCGCATCCTTCACCGTCGGAAGACGCGCCTAATCCAACCGACAAGACTTAACTTAATGGCATTGGATACAATCCACCGGACAATCGACAACGGAGGCTGTATGAAATCGATCCTGATCATGCTCGGGGTGCTGGTCACCCACCTGGCCGCAGCCGGTTCGCAGGTGCACGAAAGGGTGCTCGACAACGGGCTGAAGGTGCTGATGAAGCCCGATCACCGGGCCCCGATTGTCACTTCCCAGGTTTGGTACAAGGTCGGGTCCAGCTATGAGCACGGCGGCCTGACCGGTATCTCCCACGTGCTGGAACACATGATGTTCAAGGGTACCAAGCGGCTCGCTCCCGGCGAGTTCTCCCGCATCATCGCGGAGCACGGCGGTAGGGAGAACGCCTTTACCGGGCGCGATTACACGGCCTATTACCAGACCCTGGCCAAGGACCGACTCGCGATCGCCTTCGAGCTGGAGGCCGAGCGGATGCGTAATCTCACCCTGCCGGAGGAGGAATTTGCCAAGGAGCTGGAGGTGGTCAAGGAAGAGCGCCGCCTGCGTACCGAGGACGACCCCGAGTCCTTGACCTTCGAGCAGTTCAATGCCACGGCCTACGAGGCATCGCCCTATCGGATCCCTATCATCGGCCGGGCCAGCGACCTGGAGCACCTGAAAGTAGCTGATCTACGGGACTGGTACCACAGGTGGTACGCCCCGAATAACGCGACCCTGGTGGTGGTGGGTGACCTGGAGCCGGAGACGGTCTTCCTACTGGCCGAGAAGCACTTCGGTCCCCTGGAGCCGGAGCAGATACGGCCGCCGAAGGTACGCGGGGAGCCCGTGCAACGGGGCGAGAAACGGCTCCGGGTCAAGGCGCCGGCCAAGGAGCCCTATCTGATCCTGGGCTATAAGGCCACCGCCCTGGGACATGCCGAACCGGCCTGGGAGCCCTATGCCTTAGAAATGTTGGCCGCGGTGCTCGACGGCGGCAGCAGCGCCCGCTTCAGCCGCGAGCTGGTGCGCGGCACACGAGTGGCCGCCTCGGCGGGTGCCGGTTACGATGCCTTTAGCCGTCTACCCGGACTATTCCTGATCGACGGCACCCCCGCCCAGGGGCGTACCCTGGAGGCGCTCGAGCAGGCCTTCCGGGCCCAGGTCGAGCGCGTCCAACGCGAGCCGGTGGCGGCGTCCGAGCTCGCGCGCATCCGCACTCAGGTCGTCGCCCACAAGGTCTACGAGCAAGACTCGGTCTTTTACCAGGCCATGCAGCTGGGACGCCTGGAGACCGTAGGCCTGGGCTGGCCCTTGGTAGATCGGTACGTCGAGCATCTACGTCGGGTAACCCCGGAACAGATCCAGGCCGTGGCGCGCAAATATCTGGTCGCGGACCGGCTCACGGTGGCTCTGCTGGAGCCCCAACCCCTGGATGGCAAACGGGATGGCAAACAGAATGGCAAACAACCGCGCTCGAAGGCAGCGGGAGGACCTGGCCATGCGCACTGACAATATCCGCATTTTCTCCATAGCTTGTGCCCTGCTCGGTCTCGCCGTCGCGAGTGCCGCCGAAGCGGGACCCAAGATCGAAACCTGGGAGACGACCAAGGGCGCGCGGGTCCTTTTCGTCGCCGCACCGGATCTGCCTATGCTCGACGTCCGGTTGGTGTTCGATGCCGGAAGCGCCCGGGACGACAAGCGCTCCGGTCTGGCCTCCCTGACTGCGAATATGTTGACGCAGGGGGCGGGGGAGTGGGACGCGGACACCATCGCCGAACGTATCGAGTCCGTCGGGGCAGAGTTCTCCGCCAGCGCCGCCCGCGACATGGCCACCTTGTCGCTGCGCACCTTGACCGCAGAGTCCGCTTTGGACCAGGCCCTGGAGACCGTAGCCAAGAGCCTGTCCAAGCCCAGGTTCGACCAGGCCGATTTCGAGCGCGTGCGCGAGAACCGCCTGGTCGCCTTGCGTCAGGACGAGCAGGATCCGAGCACCCTCGGCTCAAAGGCCATCTACCGCAAGGTCTTCGGCGATCATCCCTACGCCGCCGATTCCGCCGGGACCCTGGAGACGGTAAGCGCCATACGGCGTGAGGAGCTGGTGGAATTTCACCGCCGCTACTATGTGGCCGGCAACGCGGTGGTCGCCATCGTCGGGGCCCTCGCACAGGAGCAGGCCCGAGACCTGGCGGAGCGCCTCACGGCCGATTTGGACACCGGCGAGCCGCCGCCCGAGTTGCCACCGGTGCCGGAGCTGTCTGATCCGGTCCTGGAACGCCTGAGCTTCCCGTCGACCCAGACTCATGTCTTCGCGGGACAGCCGGGAATGCGGCGGCTCGATCCAGATTACTTTCCCCTCTATGTCGGTAATCATATCCTGGGGGGTAGTGGGCTGGTCTCCCTGCTCATGGACGAGGTGCGGGAGAAGCGGGGGCTGTCCTACAGCGTCTACAGCTACTTCTACCCCATGTCCCAACGCGGCCCCTTCCTGATGGGGCTGCAGACCAAGAACGACCAAGCCGACCAGGCCCGGGCAGTGCTGATGGACACGGTGCGACGTTTTCGGGAGCAAGGACCGACGGAAGCTGAGCTGACGGCCGCGATCAAGCACATCACCGGCGGCTTTCCGCGGCGGATCGCCAGCAACAGCAAGGTTGTCGGCTATCTCGCGGTGATCGGCTTCTACGGTTTGCCCCTGGACTACCTGGATCGCTTCAGCGAGCGGGTGTCCAAGATACGGGCCGAGCAGATCCGCGATGCCTTCCACCGCCGGGTGCACCCGGACCGCTTCGCCACCGTGATCGTCGGGCCGCGGGAGGATCGCGCGGCCGACGGCGAGGACTGATGTCCGCCTGAGGGTAGTCCGGCGTGTTGGGTTACGGCGCGTTCGGTCCTGTCGCTGTGCTTCGGGATCGGACCGCGCGCCTAACCCAACCTACACTTAGAGCGAAATCCGTGCATGCAGGCAGCACGGCGGGTAATGTGGGTGTAGGTTGCGTTAAGACGCTGGCACTGACCTGGCAGGCAGACGATCAGCGAGCCTTTGGGCGTCGAACGCAACACGTCCGGTCCCCCAAACAGCGCCGAATCATTCAGGATTGCTTTTAACCAGACAGCCTTTCAAAATCATGACAACCGATCTTACCACCGAGATCCTGAAGCAGATCCGAGACGGCATCACGGAGTTGCGGGAGGACTTCAATCACCGGCTCGATCAGACCAACTCACGCCTTGAGGAGTTGCGACAAGACTTTAATCACCGGCTCGATCAGACCAACTCGCGTCTTGGGCGGGTAGAACAGGGGCTTAATGATCTCGGCAAATTCATGCGTCAAATCGCCCTCGACCAGGCCAAACACGAGCGCTTCCATGCCCACCATGTGGAGCGTCTGGAAGAAGACGTAACGGACCTGAAAGCGCGCGTCCAACGGCTCGAACAAAGAACCGCCGTCTGAAGGCGACAGGCGGCAAACCGATTAGCGACATTCGGCGTCCGAAACTCCATTCGTCAGGTCTTTGGAAATCATGACAACCGATCTTACCACCGAAATCCTGAAGCAAATCCGAGACGGCATCACGGAGTTGCGGGAGGACTTTAATCAACGGCTGGATCAGACCAATGAGCGGCTGGATCAGACCAATGAACGGTTGGATCAGACCAACTCGCGTCTTGGGCGGGTGGAACAAGGTCTTAATGACCTCGGCAAATTCATGCGTCAAATCGCCCTCGATCAAGCCAGGCACGAGCGCTTCCATGCCCACCATGTGGAGCACCTGGAAGAGGACGTAACGGACTTGAAAGCGCGTGTCCAACGACTCGAACAAAGAGCCGTCGGCTGAACAGGGTATACTATTAAGGACTCGTCGGTGCCCCCCGGCAATTGCTGGAATCTTCGCAATCCGAATCTATCCAAATGAGCCAAGTCCATACCCCACAACCAGCGTTTCACGACCCTTCCCTGGTCGCGGCCCGCACCGAGTTGCTCCGCGTGCTGCGCACCTTTCTGCCCGATGACGCCGTACTGGCGCAGGAGGAAGAACTTCGCCCCTACGAGTGTGATGCCCTCTCCGCCTACCGGCAGCTCCCCTTGCTGGTGGTGCTGCCGCGTACCCTCGAAGAGGTCCGGCGTATCATGCGCCTGTGCCATGAACGCGACATCCCGGTGGTCGCCAGAGGCGCGGGGACCGGGGTTTCCGGCGGTGCGCTGCCCCACGCCGAAGGCGTCCTGCTCAGCCTGGCACGCTTCAACCGCATCCTGGATATCGACCGGAGCGGCCGCACCGCGCGCGTTCAGCCCGGCGTGCGCAATCTGGCCATCTCCGAGGCCGCGGCCCCCTTGGGCCTCTACTATGCCCCAGACCCGTCCTCGCAGATCGCCTGCACCATCGGCGGCAATGTCGCGGAAAACTCCGGCGGCGTGCACTGCCTCAAGTACGGGCTGACGGTGCATAACGTGCTGGCGGTCAAGTTGGTGACGGTGGATGGCGAGCTGATCGAGATCGGCGGCCAGGTCCTGGACGCTCCGGGCTACGACCTGCTGGCCCTGCTCATCGGGTCCGAGGGGATGCTCGGCGTCGTGGTCGAGGTGACCATCCGCCTCCTGCCGGTGCCCGAGCAGGCACAAGTCGTGTTGGCCGCCTACGACGACGTAGAAAAGGGCGGACAGGCCGTGGGGGACATCATCGCCGCGGGCATCATCCCGGCGGGCCTGGAGATGATGGACGGCCCCGCTATCGCCGCCACCGAGGCCTTCGTCCACGCCGGCTATCCGACCGACGCGGCCGCCATCCTACTGTGCGAAGTGGACGGTAGCGAACAAGAGGTCGCCGAGCACACCGCCCAGGTTCGGGAACTGCTGCTCGCCAGCGGCGCTACCGAGGTACGGACCGCCCGCGACAATCAGGAACGCCTGCGCTTCTGGCAGGGTCGCAAGGCTGCCTTCCCCGCCATGGGCCAGCTCGCCCCCGACTACTACTGTATGGACGGCACCATCCCCCGCCGCCGATTGCCCGAGGTCCTGCGCCGCACCACGGAGCTCGCGGAAGAATACGGCCTGCCGGTGGTCAATGTATTCCATGCCGGCGACGGTAACCTGCATCCGCTGATTCTCTACGATGCCAACAAGCCCGGGGAACTGGAACGCACCGAGGAACTCGGCGGCAAGATCCTGGAGCTGTGCGTCGAAGTCGGCGGCACCATCACTGGCGAACACGGCGTGGGAATCGAGAAGATCCGCCAGATGTGCTTCCAGTTCACCAAGGAAGAGCTCGAACAATTCATGGCGGTCAAGCGGGCCTTCGATCCGAAGGGGCTGTTGAACCCCGGCAAAGGCGTGCCCACGCCGCGCCGGTGCTCGGAGTACCGTGAGCTACCTTCACGGGCGCCGGATCGTGAGCATAGGCACGATCACCGATGACCAGAAACTCGATAGTATAGGAAAAGTGAAATTCAACGAATTGGTCCGGCTCTTGGAGAAGAACGGATTCCGCATCGTCAAAGAGAAGGGCTCTATCCGCTACTATGCAAAGGAAGGTTACCATAACCTTATACGGGTAGACTATCACGGCGCCAAAGAAGTACCTAAAGGCACTTGTCACGCTATCCTAAAAGCAGCAGGCATCAGAAAATAAGATATCAATATGATTGATCTTCAATATTCTCTCGTGATAGAGGCAACGGAAGAACCGGATTTCTTCGGCTTCTTTTCTCCCGATTTGGACGGCTTCACTGGGGTCGGTCACTCGATTGAAGATTGTATCTACAAGGCCAAGTGGGGGATGCTCGAGCACATCGCCTTGATGAAGGAACGTGGACTTTCTATTCCTCCTCCAAGTCCGGATATGAAAATAACTATCCGGAATGAAAGAAAAATGGCTGTTGCCGCATAGTCGATATAACGAGGATATCCGGCTTTCACGCTTCGGCGTGAGCGCAAGTTCTGATGCTTTAGCGTCACGAGACGCGCACCGCCGGAGCGACTAATGGTGCGTTTCTATACTGGATGTGGGAGCGGACCCAAAAAACAGAAATCACGGTCATGCCCGGGTTGTACGATATAAAAAGGAATAATACGGTGGATACGCGGGGGCGTGATCGGTTATGCGTGTAGAGGAAATTAAACCTGGCCCCTTTCTTCCGCCATGTCGAGCCAAAGCCGTTGGGGTTCGTTCCTCACCCCAACCTACGGGCTTTCCTACAAGCTACCGACTTCCCTGCCTCGCACCGCATTGCCAACACTCAAAACTTCTGGCGGTTAACAGGCGAAACAGAGCAACCGAATCGGTCCTCACAGCGAACCCTAACCACTTGACCCTATCACGCCGCCTGTTTGGCTACAAACACCGCTCGCGCAGCCCGGATGCCACGCAGATACTTGGCATGACGCCGAGCGCAGAGATCCGTGAGCGATGCCGGTGCGCCGACCGCCGTTCCAAATTCCTTGAGAAAACGCTCGGCAAAGTCGATAAATTGCTCCCCGTCAATGCCCAGTCGGGCAAGTATCTTAGGTACTCGCGCTTCGATATATCCAGACTTATCCGCGCGTAACGCCCGGCCCGTCCAATCGACCAGCTCCAAGTAGTCCTCGAAAGCAAAAGGCACTGCCCAGGGAGTCTGTGCGGTGGCGTCAAAGGGCATCAGCGAGGCTTGGGGTAAGACGTGCGTTTCGGCCTCTGGTCGTAACCGCTCCCCATCGAGCATTACCTCGGGATCATTGACCGTCGTGGTCTCCTGCGAGCCGGCTTCAGATGTAACTTCCTTCGGCAATCCGCCGACACGCTCCTGAATCGAGGTGTAGTCCGAGGTCTCCGGCGTCTCGGCCAGCTCCGCCCGCACCGGATTCAGATCCACATAGGCCATCGCCGCCAGCAGCGCCTTCTCATCGAGCAGTGCTTGGCTTTTGAAGCGGCCCTCCCAAAAACGCCCCTTCACCCCATCCTCCGCATTGG
>NZ_FLUY01001642.1 GCF_900092655.1 Candidatus Thiosymbion oneisti | reverse complement strand
GAAACATTATCCTGGAATGATTTAGGACTTTCAGTCCAGGGGGCAACCTATGCACTTTAGTGCATAGTGGTTGAGTGA
>NZ_FLUY01000444.1 GCF_900092655.1 Candidatus Thiosymbion oneisti | reverse complement strand
ACCAGTAGTTCCATAACCTCTCGGGCACGCAACAATGACCCAACTTTAGTTCCTATGCAATCATCCGGGACCCAACACGTAGGCAACACTTGAGAGAAACTCCCCCTATGACCGAACGACTCGACAAGCTCGCCGACGAGTTGGGGCAGCGGCTTGAGACCGCCGGGCTCATGCTCGTCACCGCTGAGTCCTGTACCGGGGGCTGGGTCTCCAAGGTGGTGACCGATATCCCCGGCAGCAGTGCCTGGTTCGACCGTGGCTTTGTGGCCTACGGCAATCCGGCCAAGCAGGAGCTGCTGGGCGTTTCTACCGCCGCCATCGCCGATCATGGCGCGGTAAGCGAGGAAGTGGCCCGAGAGATGGCCCAGGGTGCCCTGGGGCACAGCCGGGCCAGCGTGGCGGTGGCGATCACCGGCATTGCCGGACCTGCTGGCGGCACCGAGGGTAAACCCGTGGGGACCGTCTGCTTCGCCTGGGTGCGCACAGGCCGGATGCCGCTGAGCCAACGGGTGCAGTTCGCGGGCAACCGCGAGGAGGTGCGCCACCAGTCGGTGCGCCTGGCGTTGGAGCGTCTGCTGGAGCTGCTCAAGGACGGTGACTGAGCGCCTGTTCTTTGCGCTGTGGCCCGGCGAACCGCAACGGAGGTTGCTGGCTGGAGTCCAGAGGGACCTGCCGGACCACAGGGGCCGCAAGACGCATCCGCAAGATCTCCACCTCACACTGGTCTTTCTCGGTGATCTGGATGCGCAAGGGCGCGCCTGCGCAGAGGAGATAGCCGGCCAGGTGCGGGGAGCTCCTTTCGTTTTGAACCTGGATCGCTGCGACTGTTTCCCTCGGGCAGGGGTCCTCTGGTGCGGGACCTCAGCGCGGCCGCAACCACTGCTGGATCTGGTGCAGGCCCTCAACGACGGCTTGCGGGGTTGTGGATTTTGCCCCGAACGGCGGGCCTTCGAACCGCACGTAACCTTGGCCCGTAAATCGCGGCCCTTGCCGGCGCGAGCGCTCGAGCCCCCGATCATCTGGCCGGTCTCGGCGTTTGCACTGGTGATTGCACGGCCGGGACAATGCCCCCGGTACCAAGTGGAACGCAGCTGGCCGTTGATTCCGTGACGGCCTTTTGAGCGATGAGTGGCGACGCTGGGCTTGTATGATTATCCGTCTCTTTCGGGTTTCGCATGTGGGGCTAACCCAATCAGACCATTTGGCAAGGCGATCCAAAGGCTGCCAAGACACCGGGGTAACCAAATAATGGCTAGATACGGCAGTAGAATCGTCTATTACATGTTAAGTATCGGTTCAAAAACTAACCGAATATCTTGGCGATGGTTGATAGGCGTTAGAGCCCGCGACGAGCGGTGTTTGTTCACGTTGTTTTTGAACCGATACTAAGTGCTTGAGAGGAAGATATGGCGCGATACAGAAAAGGTAATCGGTATCTCTCTGAAGAGGAGTACCGAAAAGAACATGAGAGCACGTGGATTGTTCCCCTTTTTCTTTTGGGCGCTGGGCTGGCTGGATATTTCGTCAGCACATGGGTATCCCATTTTGACTTGCCAAAGTGGCTGAGGTTTACAGCCGTAATTCTCGGCGGACTCATCGGTGGCGGTGTGCTCGGGACACTTCATAAGCAAATTCAAATTCTTATTGGTTTTTCCATACTGTCCGGGATCATCTACCTAATCGGTTCGTGGATATGGGAAAACGTTTAGCACCTAACACGGCACTCCGGCCGACGTTAGGCCGCTACGCGGCCTTCCTCGGCTGGGGTAGGCGTTATAAGCTTCAAGAATGTTCTTTACAGATCTCACAAGCGCAACCAGGTGCCGAGAAGTGGCGAACGCCTACAACCTTTCCGTGAAATCGATCGGCTCTAGCGAAGATTCTATTGAACAAGTCGGTCTCATTGTTTTCCAGATACCGCCTGAGGGAATAACAACAAAGATCCGCCATCTGAACCATGCTGGTCAGTTCACTATCAACAAATAGAGGAGTTTCTATTATGTGCTGGATATTGGTCCAAAGCGTTCCGCGTTCATGGAAGCCCCTCATGAGCTTTGTATGCTCTCTCGCTACGGTTTCATTGTTGTCGTGAACTATGAGCCCATAATTCTTCTGGCCGTTTGTGTCGTCGGTATGTTGAAGGTATTGTTCGAACCTTGATATCACTTGTTCAAAGGCTTGTTCGTCTGCCGACCGTGGCGACCTGGAGGGGTCGAAGTGCGTTTTGTCTATGCACTCTGCGAAAAGACGCGCGAAGCCCCAGCTTGATACGCAATCTGCAACCTCTTGAACAAAATTTCCACGCTCGTCCAAATTCATATGGATGTAGGCGTCGGTATGAGCGTAGTTTTTCTTTGCCTGCCGATAGGCACGGCTATTGTGAGTTCGTTGGAGGTTCAGAAGATGGTTGTTTCGCGCTCTCCGTACTTCAGAACGCCTCTGGAGACAGTCGAGCGCGTCGAAATTCCGGATATGGGACTGCTCAAGGTATTTTCTCAACAACCAAGCAGTATGTATTTCCGGTAGTGGCTAATGTATAAGTGATAACATGACCAACGGTACTGGCTACTATGTCCCCTCTCCCGCCGGGAGAGG
>NZ_FLUY01001640.1 GCF_900092655.1 Candidatus Thiosymbion oneisti | reverse complement strand
CCGCCGGGAGAGGGTTGGGGAGAGGGGATCAAAAGGATGAATCGCTCTACTTTTTCACTTATAAATTTACCACTACCACAATCTTCGATGCGACTTATGAGCATTATCGCACTTGTTGCGAGTATTGCCTTTGGTTCGATCACGATGTTGAGTGACGAAGATAGCGATAAGAATGACCTGTATATCGTAACGGTGTTTTTGATAGCCGCATTTGCGCCGAAGGCCGTGCAAAAATTCGCAGAGGCGAAGCTCCCACCGAAGGATTAGCCGAAACAATGGGGAGGGCCTTATAGCTGAGAGGCTGTCTGGAAACTAATACACTGATTTTATTGGTTTTCAGTTGGAAAACTGTAAATTTCAGTCGTTTCGTACCAAACCGTCGATTCCTTTTAGGTTCCTTACATCCCTTATTTTTTGCCGCAAATGAACGCAAATAGACGCAAATTCAAGCTGTGATCTTCATTTGCGTTCATTCGCGTTCATTTGCGGCTGAATCCTTCGGCAGGCAGTTGAGACCAAGGCACCTTGACTTTTTAGACAGCCTCTGACCCCTGACGGCTAGTCGTATTGCCCGTCCTTCCAGCGCCGCAGGGCCGTGAAGACCTCGGCGCCGGTGGTCAGCGATTTGCCGGACGCGGCTTCAGCGGCGGATCTGACCGTCGGTATCCCGGTGCGCAGAAAGGGGTTGGTCGCCAGCTCTTCGCGCAACCGGGAAGGGACGGTAGGCCGACCCAGGGCGCGGAGATCGGATACCGCCTGTTTGCGTTGGGCGATGGCGGTGCTCTCGGGCTCGACCCGGCCGGCGAACCCCAGGTTGGCCAGGGTGTACTCGTGAGCGCAATAGCAGCGGGTCGCTTCCGGCAGAGCGGCGATGCGTTCCAGGGAGGCGGCGAGCTGATCGAAGGTGCCGTCGAACACCCGCCCGCAGCCGGCCGCGAACAGGGTGTCGCCGCAGAAGAGGGCACCGGCGCCCAGGTAGGCGATATGGGTCGAGGTATGCCCCGGTACTTCTAGGACCTGGAACCGCTCGCTGAGATCTGGGATCTCGATTGTGTCGCCCTCGCGGACCACATGGGTGAGCGCGCAGATCCGCCGGTCCTCGGGACCCAAGACCCGGACCTTGGGAAAGGCCGCCCGCAGATCCTCCACGCCGCCGATGTGGTCGTCATGGTGATGGGTGACCAGGATGGCGCTAAGTTCCAACCCTTGCGCCTCCAAAGCCGCCAAGACGGGCCCCTCGTCCCCCGGATCCACCACCGTGGTCTGGGTGCTGCCCGAGTCCCTCAACAGCCAGATGTAGTTGTCGTCGAATGCCGGTATGGGGCTGATATCGAGCATGGGTCGCGTCTCCTTAATGTAGGGTGGGCTGTGCCCACCGAATGGGCTGCTTTGGAGTGCGCCGGCAAAGCGGCGCGTCCGAATCAAACCTCGATAATAGGGATACCAGCGGCGGTTGCCGGGAATCCGGGCATTTGAGGTTTCACCCGCGCCGCGGCGACGGTGCTTTCCCCTGGCCGCAGCGCCCTGACTTGGAATGGAGGTGTCGCCGAATCCAAAGCGGCGGTGGGCTTGTGCCCCTTGGCCAACATCCAGGTTATGCCAAGCGCTGTCGGTTCCGGTAAGCACTGGAGTAAGGTTGCCGCCTGCCTGGCGGCAGACAGGCCGCACTCCAAAACGTCCGGTGGTACCCTTCCATGATCCTTGGCAGTCCGGAATCCATGAAAAACCTTAGAGGCTGTCTAAAAACTAACACATTGATTTTCGGCTGGCTCCCCAGGCTCCAGCGTGGGAACGCAGGTGTGGCAGCTCCAGCGGCCAAAGTTTCATGACGCTGGAGCGTCCGGACTTGCTCCCACGCTGGAGCGTGGGAGCCAGAGAGAGAAATTTACCACTACCCAGGATTGCTTTTAACCAAACAGCTTCCGAATGCGACAAAGTGGAATTATGGACACGAAATATCCCCACTCCCACCATTCAAGATCCCGTTTCCATCGCTATCCACGGCCCGCCGCAGGCGTCCGCTCGGAGACAGGACAACGGCCCGCGCGGCCTGCACCCCGCGCTCGTCACACAACCGCCAGGTCGCATTGAAGCCTCGGGACGCCCCTAGATCATCGAAGGTTATCCGGATCCGCCCGGCGCGCAGCGTCATGTCATCGATTCCTTCCCATACGCGCAATAGGCAGTCTTCCCCGGTCCGGCAGGCGCCGGTGCCCAGGTCCAGCTTGGCGTCCCGGTCATAGTCCGCGAACAGGATCCAGCCCTTTTCCCATTGTTTCCGGCCGTTGCATGCGGGCTTATCGGCTTGTGGAGAGGCACTGGCGCACAGGGTCACCGGCGTCCCCCGTTTGACGGCCTCGTTGCGCGCCAGATTGACCGCCGCCACGAACTCATTGAGGCGGCTGACCGCCCGATTGTTCAGAACCAAATCCCGCAGCGCCGGGACAGCCAGTGAGGCAACCACGCCGACGATCGCGACCGTGATCAGCAACTCGATGGCGGTGAAGCCGGAAGGCGTGAATTTTTTGTGCAGGCACAAAATCGTTCAGACCTCGGCAAGTCGGACATAACAAGTACCGGGGACCATCTTCTCGATCCCCCTCTCCCCAACCCCTCTCCCGGCGGGAGGGTGTCGCAAAAGCTCCTCTCCCGGTCTCTGGTTCCCACGCAGCGCATGGGAACGAGAGAACTAAGCCTGACTGATGACCAGTTGGGTCGGCAACTCGGCATTCAGATTCTCCCCGGTAACCAGAAGAGCCGACAAAATGTCGGCGATCCCAGAGGCCGACAACATGTCGTCGGTTCCGGGCCGGCTGGGACCGCCGTCTTCCAGACGGCTTACGGCCCCCATGACCAGCTGTCGCCTTCCGGGTCGCACCGGATAACGCTGGACAGCCGGCAGGTTTGGTTCCCGGGTATACGCAATGGTGGACACCGGCCCGATGCTCTCCGCGGCGCGGAGCTTCCGCGTAACTAGGTACGAGAGGGGGTGCGCAAAAGCCCGCGTAGGGCGGATAAGCTTGCGCCATCCGCCGTATGCCAGCTACCTCCGTCGGGTGGCGGCCAGGCTCCTTCCTGCGTCGGGACGGGGCCTGACCCGCCCTACGGGCCACCATCCGGCGGGTGACGGCGCGCCCACCGTCGCGGCAATCGCGGCGCCTGGCGCACGCGCCTGACCCGCCTACGGGCTCGAATCCAGGCCATATTGATCTCGATCAAGAAACTATATCTGGTAATCCGATAAATTTTCAACCACAATATATTGTGTAAACGGCCTGGTTTATTCGACTGTGGATCGAGCTCATGCACGCTACCTTTCCCCGTGTCGCGACCCTTCCCACCCGCGTGCGCAAGCGCGACGGTCGGGAGGTCCACTTCGACGCCCGCAAGATCGAGTCCGCCATCCTGCGTGCCGGTCAGGCGAGCGGGGAGTTCGGAACCCTCGAGGCCACCGGACTCACGACGCAGGTGGTCAAGGTCATCAGCCATCGCCTGGAGCTGGGCCGCATCCCGGATATCGAGGGCATCCAGGACGTGGTGGAGCAAACCCTGATCGCCGCCAACCACTTCGAGACCGCCCGCGCCTACATCGTCTACCGCGAGCAGCACTCACGGCTGCGCGCGGACCGCCGTACCCTGGTGGATGTGGCCGCGTCCGTCAACGAGTACCTGGACCGCTCCGATTGGCGCGTCGCTGCCAATGCCAACCAGGGCTACTCCCTGGGCGGGTTGATCCTCAACAGCGCCGGCAAGATGATCGCCAACTACTGGCTCTCCCACGTCTACCCGCCGGAGATCGGTGCGGCCCATCGGGAGGGGGACCTCCACATCCACGACCTGGATATGCTCGCCGGCTACTGCGCAGGCTGGTCCCTGCGCACCCTCCTGCACGAAGGCTTGAACGGCGTTCCCGGCAAGGTGGAGGCAGGTCCCCCTAAGCACATGTCCTCCGCCGTGGGCCAGATCGTCAACTTTCTCGGCACCCTGCAGAACGAATGGGCCGGTGCCCAGGCCTTCTCCAGCTTCGATACCTACATGGCCCCCTATGTCCGCAAGGATCGTCTGAGCTATGAGCAGGTCAGACAATCCGTTCAGGAACTCATCTATAACCTGAACGTGCCCTCCCGGTGGGGTTGCCAGTGTGTCGACGAGGAAACGGAATGTCTGACGGAAAACGGCTGGAAGCGCCATGACCAGATTATTGAGGGGGAGAAGATCGCGACGGTCGACTGGCGTGATAATCGGCTGGAGTATCTGGAGCCGCTGGCGATAACCGCCTACGACTTCGACGGCGAAATGTACGTGCTGCGCAACCGCACCCAGGAGCAGTGGGTAACGCCCCGGCACAAGGTGATGCGCAAGCTGTTCAACAGCGACAACCGTTGGGTACTCGAAGACATCGAAGCGGTGGCCGAGCTGAAGTCGCCGGTCATCGTGCCCAACGCCTGGGAAACCACTTCGGTCCATGAGGTGGACGACAACCTGGTCGAGCTCCTGGCCTGGGTCGTATCCGAGGGAAATTTCGATTTCAGCGACGGTCGCCACCGCATAAGTCTCTGGCAGTCCACCGGTAATCACGAAAACGCCGCCGCCATTGCGCGGGTTCTGACGGCGCTGGGGCTGACCTGGCACGAACGGCTTCAGACCGGAGCCTACGCCAACCACCCGGTCTGCCGCTATCGGCTCAATGCGGAAGGCAGCGAGCTGGTGCTGCGCTACACGCTGCGAAAGTGCGTGCCGCCGCTGATCCGCACCCTTTCGGCGCGCCAGATCAGGCTCTTCTTGGACACCTACATTCGGGGCGACGGCAGCGTCGAGCCGAACGGCCGCATCCGCATCTACACCAACGACCGGGAGAACCTGGATGCGCTGCAGGAACTTTGCGTCCTGGCAAGCTACGGCAGTACCGTCCACACGCGAGTGGACTCGGGCGTTCACGTGCTCAACATCGTCCGCAACCGTGAGACCTACATCCAGACCATTCAACGCCGCGCTTACCGCGGCAAGGTCTGGTGCCCGACCACGCGCAACGGCACCTTCATTGCACGCCGTCGCGGCAAGACCTTCGTTACCGGAAATACCCCCTTCACCAATCTCACCTTCGATTGGGTGTGCCCGGAAGACCTGCGTGAGCAGACCCCGGTCATCGGCGGCGCAGAGCAGCCCTTCACCTATGGTGAGCTCCAGGCGGAGATGGATCTGATCAATCGGGCCTATATCGAGGTGATGACTTCGGGAGACGCCAAGGGACGCATCTTCACCTTTCCTATCCCTACCTACAACATCACCGAGGACTTTCCCTGGGAGAGCGAGAACGCGGACCGGTTGTTCGCCATGACCGCCAGATATGGACTCCCTTACTTCCAGAACTTCATCAACTCCGAGCTCAAGCCGAACATGGTGCGCTCCATGTGTTGCCGGCTCCAGCTCGACCTGCGCGAGCTCCTCAAGCGCGGCAACGGCTTGTTCGGCTCCGCAGAGCAGACCGGCTCGATCGGCGTGGTGACCATCAATTGCGCGCGCCTGGGACATTGCTATTCCGGCGATGAGGAGGGGCTGTACGCCCGGCTCGATACCCTGTTGGAGCTGGCCCGCAACAGCCTGGAGATCAAGCGCAAGGTCATCCAACGCCACATGGACCAGGGGCTCTTTCCCTATACCAAACGGTTTCTGGGCACCCTGCGCAACCACTTCTCTACCATCGGCGTCAACGGCATCAACGAGATGATCCGCAACTTCACCCAGGATGCCGATGACATCACCGGCGCGCGGGGTCAGGCCATGGCCGCCCGTTTCCTGGACCGGGTGCGCGCGCGGATGGTCGAGTTTCAGGAACAGACCGGGCATATGTACAACCTGGAGGCCACCCCGGCGGAGGGCACCACCTACCGCTTCGCCAAGGAAGACCGCAAGCGTTACCCGGACATCATCCAGTCCGGGACCCCGGAAGCCCCCTATTACACCAACAGCTCCCAGCTCCCGGTTGGGTTTACGGACGATCCCTTTCAGGCCCTGGCATTGCAGGAAGCACTCCAGTCCAAATACACCGGCGGCACCGTACTGCATCTCTACATGAGCGAGCACATCTCCGACGTGGAGGCCTGCAAGCGCCTGGTAAGGCGCTCGCTGACCAATTTCCGTCTGCCCTACATCACGGTGACGCCCATCTTTTCCATCTGTCCCAAGCACGGCTACCTCCCCGGTGAGCACGAGTTTTGCCCGAGCTGCGACGAGGAGCTGAGGGCGCAGAAACGGGTGCAAATGCCGGAGCAGGCCGCCTGACTCTGGGGAGTGATGAGTGATGAATGGCGGTGTTGCTTGCACGTGCGGGGATGAATCGGTTTTTCCTTTACTCAATACAGCTAAGGGGGTTGTTCAGGCACAAGATTTCTCGCTGCGCTCGAAATGACAATGCCGTGCTCGCAATGACAAGTTTGGTATTTATTCGCGTTCAGTTGCGGCAAAAAACAAGCACCGGAGAGACCAAAGAAATGACCAATCTCAATGTTATCGATCTACACCACCAGGCACCTGACGATGAGGCACCGTCAGGCGGACTGCCGGCGGGGATCTGTGCCTCGGAGCAGGCACCCGAGGTCCGGCTGGAGGATTGCGAACGTACGCGCTGCGAAGTCTGGACCCGCGTCATGGGTTATCACCGCCCCGTCTCCGCCTTCAATGCCGGCAAGCGCTCCGAACACCGGGAACGGCAATACTTCAGCGAGTGCCCGACGGCAGCAGCGGAACGGATGCTCGAGCGCGCCGCGTAGGATGGACGTAGGATGCGGTGAGCATGGTTGGTCTTTCAGGATGGCACCACGAGGAGACGCGAACCGCATCAATGGTGCTTTTTGCCGCCAATGAACGCAAATCGCTTTTAAATCCGCAGATTGCGCAGATTGCGCAGATTGCGCAGATTGCGCAGATTGCGCAGATTGCGCAGATTTTTGCAGATAAAGAAAATGAAAAACGAAATAATCTGTGAGAATCTGCGTAATCTGCGGACAGAAAAGAGCATGTGATCTTTTGCGGTCGATTTGCGTTTATTCACGTTCATTTGCGGATAAATGCTCAATCTAACCGGAACCGAAGATTCCCATGACACCTGCGGCCCAATCATTGCGCATCGGCGGTCTCACCCCCATGACCACCATCGACTACCCAGGGGAGCTCGCGGCCGTTGTCTTCTGTCAAGGCTGCCCCTGGCGCTGCCGTTACTGCCATAACGGCCACCTGCTTCCGCCCGAAAGCGAGCACCAGATCCCCTGGTCCGATATGTGTGCCTTTCTGGAGAAACGCACCGGGCTGTTGGACGCCTTGGTCTTCAGCGGCGGCGAGCCGACGCTGCAAGCCGCCCTGCCGGCGGCCGTAAAAGAGGCCAGATCAATGGGCTTCAAGATCGGTCTGCACACCGCCGGCCCTTACCCGGACCGTCTGCGCCGTCTATTGCCCTTCATCGACTGGGTGGGATTGGATATCAAGGCGCTCCCCGCGGGTTATCCGGCGGTTACCGGGGTCCCGGACTCCGGTGAGCGGGCCTGGGAGAGCCTGGCGCTGCTGCTCGACGCGGGAATCGCGTTGCAGGTAAGGACAACGGTCCTGCCGGGCTGGCGCGACGAGCCGGACCTCCGGCCCCTGGCGGACCGGCTCGCGGCCATCGGCGTCAGGAACCATGTGCTGCAACGTTGCCGCACGGAATCGACCCTGGACCCAAGGCTGGGAACGGCGGGGAATCCCCTTTCACCCCGTCCACTTGAACCACGCATAGACACGAATTCACACGAATAAGGATTCGTGTCTATCAACAATATCCTTCTGATATTTTTTGCGTCGTCTCCCGCTTTTCCGCTGACTGTTACAGCACCGGAATATTCAGGGTGGGTGAATTTCCGATGCGATCTCGGGGACCAGTTCCCCGCCACTGACGGAGAATATGTATGACCACTCCCATTAAAGACCTCAAGGGTACTACCGACAGCATCGTTTTCGCACTCAAGGGCAAGGGCATTACGGATAACGAAAAGCTGTTGGAGGCTGGCGCCGATCCCGCTGGGCGCAAAGAACTCGCCGCCCTCTGTGGCTGTGATGTCAAGATCGTCCTGGAGCTCTGTAACCGTGCCGACCTCGCTCGGATAAAAGGTATCTCGGGTGTCTATTCGGATTTGTTGGAAGAGGCAGGTGTGGACACCGTCAAGGAGCTGGCTACGCGCCGCCCGGATAATCTGCACGCGAAGATCAACGAGACCAACGACCAAAAGAAGCTCACGCAGCGCCCGCCTGCCGTTGGCCTGGTAGAGGACTGGGTCAACCAGGCCAAGACGCTGCCGAAGGTATTGCGCTATTAGCCCGCCGATCTGACCAGGGCGGCTGGTGGTGCAGAATATTTCCTCGTTGGACCGCTTTCTCGGCGCCGGCTTCGGCATCTTCTCCGGCAGCGCGGTGGCCTGGGCCGTGCTGCGCTTCAGCCCCGCTGCCTCCCGCTGGGCGGCAGACGGGACCTGACATTCAGAGATATACATCGCCGCGGGAAATCTATGTATGATGGGTGGATACCCCCTGCAACAATCGGCTAACCGAGATGAGAGGAGCGAAACATGGCCATTGAGGTGCAAGGCAAGACCATCGAAACCGACGCCAACGGCAACCTGGTCAGCCCCCAGGACTGGAACCGGGACGTGGCCGAGAAGCTGGCCGCCGAGGAAGGCATCGAGCTGACTCAAGAGCACTGGGACGTGCTGGAATACCTGCGCGACGAGTACCTGAACAACAACGGCAACCAACCCATGGAACGCCAGATCAACAAGGACATGGGTAAGCGCTGGGGCAAGAAAATCAGCAGCAAGGATCTGTACAAACTCTTCCCCAAGGCACCCAGCAAACAGGGCAATAGGGTCGCCGGTCTGCCCTTCATAGCGCGCAAAGGGGGATACTGAGCGAACGGGACCCGGACCGGTCGTTGGATCCGATCGGTTGGATCCGATAGCAGGGCAGTGCAGTGCACTGCCCTTTTCGTTTCCGGGGATCGGCTTGTATGGTTTGGAGGTCTCCTCTAGTACCTAGTTTTAATCGATCTTGCAGATTCATAGCTTTCAGGGATGAACCACCCTCCCCAAAATCTTCATGTCTTAAGTGGCAAATCCC
>NZ_FLUY01001638.1 GCF_900092655.1 Candidatus Thiosymbion oneisti | reverse complement strand
ACCCCTCTCCCGGCGGGAGAGGGGACATAGTAGCCAGTACCGTTGGTCATGTTATCACTTATACATTAGCCACTACCC
>NZ_FLUY01001552.1 GCF_900092655.1 Candidatus Thiosymbion oneisti | reverse complement strand
CTTGCTTTGCCCATCCTACGGGCGTTGCCCAACCGCCTGCCGTGAGCTGGGATCTTCGCGTGCCGAAACCGGCGCACACCATGCTCTACAGGTCGTTCAGTTCCGGTTCGGATGCCTAAGAGGCTGTCTAAAAATTAAGATACTGATTTTAGGGAATAAAATCTGCAAATTTCACGCTCGTTCCCACGCTGGAGC
>NZ_FLUY01000533.1 GCF_900092655.1 Candidatus Thiosymbion oneisti | reverse complement strand
AGTCAGGCTTAGTTTTCTCGTTCCCAGGCGCTGCCTGGGAACCAGAGACCGGGAGCGGGGCTGTTGCGACACCCTCCCGCCGGGAGAGGGGCTTTGAGGCTTAACTTAATGG
>NZ_FLUY01001633.1 GCF_900092655.1 Candidatus Thiosymbion oneisti | reverse complement strand
AGAAAACAAAGGGTTAGACGCCAAATGGTCCTCGTAACATACTGATTTTAAAGAATGTTACAAAGGGAACAACTCTATTATGTTTCCGAACCGGTTCCCGTCATTGTCTTTCTCACCGAGCCGATTGCGTTTCAGCTTCGCGCTTCCGATCGCATGCGCCGTTTTGCTCGTCGTAGGTTGCGAAGGTCTGCAACGCAATGAGGTACGGACACCCCTTTTCCTCGTGCTCGAAGAGCCGCTCATGATCCCGCCGCATCAGGCGCACGCGAAATTCCAACGTGGCCGTAAGGTACAAGGCGTAAATCGTTATGATCCCTGGTGCGAGCTCGAGACCGACGAGGTCTCGGAGCAGCCCCGGCGCATCGAGCCCGGGCGCTTCCTGGTGGGTCGGATCGAGCAGGCATTCATCCGGGATTACAACACGCGGATGCCGGCGGGAATAGGAGGCTTTGGTTGCGATGACCTCCTATTCCAGGAGACCACCCTCCGGATGGACCGTGGGACTTCGCCCCAGATCAGGTACTTGCGCTGTTTCGCCCCTTACGCCCATTGTCGATTCGGTCCGCCGTTGGCGCCGCAACAGATGCAATGGGTGTTGGGTTCCGGACTGCTTCTCACGCCAGAGGAGACCGCGAGAAAGGCCAAGTTACCCCGTTAGTTCTCCGCCACCCTGATGCAGGTCCCCGCGCTACATCTGAGGAAAAAATTGCCTCCGTTTTCGCACCGGACTCGGTGCAGCTCGAACTTGGGATGCGTATATTCGAGGGTAGTCCTGCCACCCAAGGGTTCACACCCGTGGGTCCTTGCATACTGCTCGGCGTAGTAGGCCCAAGCGCCCGCTTTCCTCGCATAATCCAGGGCGGATATGCCGGTCGGGCCTACTGCTGATAGGGTGCTTGGTGGAGTGCTCCGTGTAATGTGACGCGGCGTCGATAGGGCACGATCTTCGATCGGCGCAGCCCTGCTCGAGACCCCAACTGGTGGAACGGCGGTCATAGCCCCATCGTTGATACCCCCCACCCCGCTTGGTATAGCGGTAGTCATGGCGCTGTCGGTAGTGCTCGGGGTAATGGAGTACAGCATCGATAAGGCCCGATCTTCGACCGGCGGCGCGACCCCGCCGCGGCTACTTGGTGCAACGGCGGTCATGGCCCTGTCAGTAGTGCCCGGGGTAATGGGGCGCGGCGCCGATAGGGCTTGATCTTCGATCGGCGCGGCCTGGCCGCGGCTACTTCTACTTGGTACAGCGGCGGCCATGGCCCTGTCGGTGGTGCTCGGGGTAATGGGGCGCGGCGTCGATAGGGCTCGATCTTCGACCGGCGCGACCCGGCCGCGGCTACTTGGTGCAACGGCGGCCATGGCCCTGTCGGTGGCGCTCGGGGTAATGGGGCGCGGCGCCGATAGGGCTTGATCTTCGATCGGCGCGACCCGGCCGCGGCTACTTGGTGCAACGGCGGTCATGGCCCTATCGAGGGCACTCGGGGTAATGGGGCGCGGCGCCGATGGGGCTTGATCTTCGACCGGCGCGACCCGGCTGCGGCTACTTGGTACAGCGGCGGTCATGGCCCTGTCGGTGGTGCCCGATGTAATAGGGGGCGGCGCCGATAGGGCTCGATCTTCGACCGGCGCGGCCTGGCCGCGGGTACTTGGTACAGCGGCGGTCATGGCCCTGTTGTCGGTACTCGAGGCCGCAATTGGTGCCGCGGCGGTTTTTTCCGGCGGGGACGCCGCTGCGGTATCGGTCTCCCTGCCCGCTATCGCGCCGAAGGTATCTTCCGTGTCCTCGCCTTTGGAGACCACATCCTTGGTTGGTAAGGGCCGCATGGCCGCGGCAATGCGCCAGCGGTTCTCCTCCCACGACCGTCGTAACGCGTTAAGAGAAAGATCCAATTCATTTCTGTAGCTATCCGTAACATCGATTCTGAGCACTGACTTTTGTCCCTTGGCCGTTATTTTGGCGGCCACCATGGTGGCGGCGACAACCACATCGACACCCGCTCGGCGTTGGTTGAAATCCGTTTTCACCTCTACCGCAGCCGTCGAGACCGGCTCACCTGCGATTGCCATTGCCGTGGTGGTACTCAGCGGACGTCTGACCAGGAGCTTGTCGCCCGAGGCGTCGGCGATCTTCCAACCCTTGGTTACCGCCGATCCCATCGCGAGGGATTTCGCCTGCTGTACCTCGGCATCGGCGAGGAAGACCCATGGCCGGTTCCCCCTGAGGTCCACGAGGTCAGGTAGCTTGGTGGTACCGCAGCCGCTGACGAACATGACGACCGCCACGAGCACCGGTAGCGGATAGAAGCAACGCCTGCTCACAACCTCCCTCCGAAAACCCACTATAATCGCTCCGCGTCAACCGCTCCAGGTCGCGGGGCCGTCGGCGTCGAGATCCAAGGCCAGATACGGATGCACGGGGCCGTTTGGAACCATCTGCGACCCCATGCTTTTGGAGCCGATGCGCGGATTCGAACCGCGGACCTACGCATTACGAATGCGTTGCTCTACCGGCTGAGCTACATCGGCATGGGTGAACATTTAATTATATGCAAACGACAAAACACCCTCAAGCTACCGGCGGTGACAGCCCAATGAAGGCGACAACCGGGCGCCGAAAGATCGGCACCTGCGGTGATGATACCCGCTGATCTCGAGCCGGTCCTACTTTGTGTGGGCGGGCATGACCCCAGCGGCGGAGCGGGCATTCAGGCCGATGCGGAGGCCGCGCGGGCGGTCGGGGTCCATACCTGCAGCGTCATTAGCTGCCTGACCGATCAGGACACCTGCGGCGTCGTCCGCCTGTGGCCCCAGGGGCCCCGGATGATCGAGGACCAATGCCGCCGGGTGCTCGCCGACAGCCGTGTCGGCGCCCTCAAAATCGGCCTGCTCGGCAGCGCGCGGATCGTCCGGGTCCTCTGCGAACTCACTACCGGGCATCCGCAGCTACCCTTGATCCTGGACCCGGTGCTCGCCTCCGGCAAAGGGCGGTGGGTCGCAGACACCGCCCTGGTCAACCAGCTGCGCAACCATCTGCTCGGACGCTGCGCCCTGGTGACGCC
This sequence comes from Candidatus Thiosymbion oneisti, assembly GCF_900092655.1. GTDB lineage: Bacteria > Pseudomonadota > Gammaproteobacteria > Chromatiales > Chromatiaceae > Thiosymbion > Thiosymbion oneisti. The sequence goes on along the minus strand of NZ_FLUY01001633.1, from coordinate 5,939 downwards.
GAACCTCCCGGAGGCCCGGATCCTGAGCAGTTTCAAGGAGCCGGATGACTGCGCCCAAGGGTTACTGCAGACCGGTTGCCCCTGGGTGCTGATCACCGGCACCCATGCTCCGGGGGATGAAGTGATCAACCGGCTCTACGGTCACGATGACAGCCGCCGGGAGTGGTCTTGGCCGCGCCTGCAAGGCACCTATCATGGTTCCGGCTGCACCTTGGCAAGCGCCGTCGCGGCCCGGATCGTCCGGGGCCTGGATCCGGAGGACGCCGTCGCCGAGGCCCAGGCCTACACCTGGGAGAGCCTGAACCGCGCCCTGCGCACCGGCCGCTGCCAGCTCACTCCCAACCGGCTCTTCGCCCTCGATAGTCCGGGACCACTGCAATGAGCCGACTGTACGGGCTCTACGCCATCACCCCCCAAGTCCCGAGCCAGCTCCCGAGGACCGCCCCGCCCCTGATAGAGCCCCTGATAGAGCAGGTCGAACAGGCCATCGCCGGTGGTGCCCGGCTGATCCAATACCGGAGCAAGGGCGGCGATCCGGCCGCACGCTTGCGCACGGCCCGTTCCCTGCTTGCGGTCTGCCGCGCCGCCGCCGTCCCGCTCATCGTCAACGACGACCTGGACCTGGCGGCCCGGATCGGCGCCGACGGGGTGCACCTGGGCCAAGACGACCCCGACCCGCGGGAGGCGAGAAGCCGCCTGGGACCGGGGGCCATCATCGGCGTCTCCTGTTACGACCGGCTCCAACGGGCGCTGCAGGCCCAGGCAATCGGCGCCGACTATGTTGCCTTCGGGCGCTTCTTCCCTTCCACCACCAAGCCCCTGGCCGTTCAGGCCACGCCGGAACTGCTGCGGCAGGCCCGCCGGCACCTCACGATGCCGCTGGTTGCCATCGGCGGTATTACTCCCGAGAATGGCGCCTTACCGATTGCGGCCGGCGCGGATATGTTGGCCGCCGTCGACGCCGTCTTCGGCCAACCCGACATCCGCGCCGCGGCCGCCGCCTTCGACGCGCTCTTTCACGCCAGAGATTGCGACCCATGACCCGATCCCATGACCTTTTCGCCGCGGCCCAGCGCCATATCTCCGGCGGCGTCAACTCCCCGGTCCGGGCCTTCCGCGGCGTCGGTGGCGATCCGATCTTCTTCGAGCGTGCCGCCGGCCCCTACCTGTTCGCTGCGGACGGCAACCGCTATCTGGACTATGTGGGCTCCTGGGGCCCCATGATCCTGGGCCATGCCCACCCCCAGGTCTTGGCGGCGGTTACCGACCGCATGCACAAGGGCCTCTCCTTCGGCGCCCCTACGGAGCTGGAGACCCGGATGGCGGACCAGCTCTGCGAGCTGATACCCTCCCTGGACCTGGTGCGCATGGTCAGCTCCGGCACCGAGGCCACCATGAGCGCCATCCGGCTGGCCCGCGGCCATACCGGTCGGGACAAGCTGGTGAAATTCGAGGGCTGCTACCACGGCCACGCCGACTCCCTGCTGGTCAAGGCAGGCTCCGGCGCCCTGACCCTGGGCGAGCCCAGCTCGCCCGGCGTACCGGCGGCCCTGGCCGAGCTCACGGTAACCCTCGCTTACAACGACCTGGATCAGGTCCGGGACACCTTTGCCCGCAGCGGAGAAGAGATCGCCTGCATCATCGTCGAGCCCGTGGCCGGCAACATGGGCTGCATCCCCCCGGAGCCGGGATTTCTGGAAGGACTGCGCGCGCTGTGCGACCGCTACGGCGGGTTGCTCATCTTCGACGAGGTCATGACCGGGTTCCGGGTGGCGCTCGGCGGGGCCCAGGGGCGCTACGGGGTGACCCCCGATCTCACCACCCTGGGTAAGGTCATCGGCGGCGGTCTGCCGGTGGGGGCCTTCGGCGGCCGCCGGGACGTCATGGAAAAGATCGCCCCCCTAGGTCCCGTCTATCAGGCCGGCACCCTCTCCGGTAACCCGGTGACTATGGCCGCCGGGCTCACTACCCTGGAGCTGATCAGTAGGCCTGGCTTTTACCAGGACCTGGAGGCTAAGACCGAGCAGCTGGTCACCGGGCTCGAAGCGCAGGCCGCGGCCGCTGGCGTACCCCTGACCAGCAACCGGGTCGGGGCCATGTTCGGTCTCTTCTTCACCGCCGCGGAACGGGTGACCGACTTCGCAGGGGCCACCGCCTGTAACCAGGACCAGTTCCGCGCCTTCTTCCACGCCATGCTGGAGCGGGGGGTCTACCTCGCTCCCTCCGCCTTCGAGACGGGCTTCCTCTCCGCGGCCCATAGCGAGGAAGATATCGCCGCCACCCTGCGGGCGGCAGCGGAGGCCTTCGCGGTTGTTCCCGGATAACGTCGGGCCGGCCCATGCGGATGTGAACCAAGTCTGAAATCCACAAGGAACCCTTCGGAATATGGCCAGCATAACTTTCGATACCCTGAAGTTCGTTCGCCGCCTCAAGGATTCCGGCATCCCGGAGGCCCAGGCCGAAGCCGTTGCCGAAGCATTCAAGGAGGCTTCCGGTGAGGCAGAGTTGGCAACCAAGCAGGACATCGAGCGACTCAAGCAGGACATCGAGCGACTTGAGCTGCGTATGGATGGCGAGTTCCGCCTCGTCAAATGGATGTTGAGTGCCACATTCGCCGGCATTGTAGCCTTGATCCTAAAGAGCTTTTTCTAACGCGGCTACATCAATGGCGAACAGGGCGACAAGCTGCTGCTATGCGCGCGCCGATTTTTTTGACTGTCACCGGCATCCTTCTGGTAATGCTCGTCGTATTCTGGTGGCTCCTAACCATCGGTTTCGGCGAGTCACGCTATTTCCGGCGTTGCTCGCTCGATTACTGGCTCCTGGTACCGGACATCATCCACCACCTACCGCTGGATTATTGCACCGGACCCGCCCTCTACCATTCTAGTGCCGGCGATGGACCTAAGCCTTCGACGGTTACGCGCTACTGCTATACGTCCGATCCGACTGCTGCCATCGCCCATTACCAAGCTCTGCTCCTGGAGCGGGGCTATCAGGGGCCGGAGCGACAAATTTATGATCGGGAATACCTCTATTTCCATCAGGATGACCGTTGGCTTAGGTTGGTAGCCATGCCACCGGACCGATTTGAAATCACCTATCTGGAATAGGAGTAACCGGTGTCGAATCGTGATGACATTAAAAGTAAACGCCTTATCTACACCTGCAACTGTGGTTGGATCGATCTGGGCCATGTAAAGGTCGACGCCAAATATCAATTCGTCGGCGTCAAGAATCTCTGGAAGCAGATCCGGGGCGGCGATCTCCCACCGGGGGTCGATCCTCGCAGGCTCTATGACTGCCCTGGTCCGAGCAGTTTTCCCTATGTGGACCCTCTGGAACGGCTCGCCCATTTTCACGACGGCGCGCCGGGATACAAGGTCACCTATAGACAGGATATGAGTAAATGGGGCCTTACGGCAGGTACCCAGCGCAATTATCTGGTCCGCTACGGACTCTCCTGGCAGGAAAAACGCGCGGTGGCCTTGGCGATCTTCATGGAGGTCTCGGTGCTGTTCGAGGGGTTCCAGAACAGTTTTCCATTGGTATTTCGACGCTGCCGTACTCGGCCGACCCCGACCACTACCCCATGGCCGAGCTGCTCCGGGATCTGCTGACCTGGGTCGCGGCCAATCCCGGCTGGGCCTATCTGGGTGTCTTCCTGGTAGCCCTGACCGAATCCCTAGCCATCGTCGGACTCATGGTGCCGGGTGCGATCATGATGGTCGGCACCGGGACCCTGATCGCCGCCGGCGCCCTGGACTTTTGGCCCGTGTGCCTGTGGGCAATCGCCGGCGCCGTGGTCGGGGACGGACTCAGCTACTGGCTCGGGCGCCACTACCGGGAACGGCTGACCAGCCTCTGGCCCTTCACCCGTTATCCGGACAGCCTGGCCGGCGGGGTCCGCTTCTTCCAGCGATACGGCGGCAAGAGCGTCGCCTTCGGGCGCTTCGTGGGTCCCATCCGGGCGGTCATTCCGCTGGTCGCCGGTATGCTGGGCATGCCGGTGGGGCGCTTCCTGGTCGCCAATATCCTCTCCGCCATCGCCTGGGCCCCCGCCTACCTGCTGCCGGGCATCGTCTTCGGCGCCTCCCTGGAGCTGGCCGCCGAGGCCGCCTTCCATCTGGTGCTGCTGCTGCTCGCCCTAGCGGTCGTGGTCTGGGCCGTGGCCTGGGGGGTACGGCAAGTCTTCCTGCTTTACAGCCCCCGTGCCAAGGGCTGGATCGAAGGCCTGCTGCGCCGGGCGGAATTTCACCCGCGGATGGGCGAGATCGCCCGTGCCCTCGCCGATCCCGGACACCCGGATGCCGCGGCCCTCACCGCCCTCGCCGGGGTCCTGCTCCTGACCACCCTGTTGTTCGCCCTGGTCACCGGCTTCACCGTCGCCGGGGCATCGGATCTACCGCTGAACCGGACGGTGCTGAGTCTCGCACTCAGCCTCCAAACCCCGACGGCGAACCAGCTCATGGCCGGCTTCAGCCGGCTCGGGGATCTCGCCGTCATCCTGCCCCTGATCCTGGTGGTCTGCGGCTGGTTGTACCGGCGCGGCGAGCACCGTCATGCCAACTACTGGCTCGCCGCGGGGACCTTCGCTATCCTCGCCGGGCCGCTGCTCGGGTATCTGCTCCAGATCCCGCGCCCTGACCCCGGGCCGGACGGACTCACGCCTTGGGCCTTCCCCAGCGGCCACACCCTGCGGGCCACGGTGGTCTACGGCTTCCTCGCCGTAGTGCTCGCCGGCGGCATGACCCCGACCTGGCGTTGGCTGCCCTACGCCTGGGCCGGTATGCTCATCACCCTGGTGGGCATCTCCCGGCTCTACTTCGGCGCCCACTGGCTCACCGCTGTCCTGGGCAGCCTCACCCTCGGGCTGGCCTGGGTGGCTACCCTGGGACTGGCCTATCGTCGCCACCGGGAGAGCGAGCCCGCCTGGCATCGGCTCGGATCTATTGCCCTAGGGACCTGTGCAGTCGCCTTCGGCCTCCAAAGCATCCTGTCTCAAGATCCCGATCCTGCCTTCCACGACCGACCCCTAGCGACCACCGCCATCACCGACGCCGATTGGAGGACCAGGGTCTGGCGTATCCTGCCGCGAACCCGGGACGACCTGCGGAAGGCCGGCCATCATCCCTTGAACCTCCAGTATGCCGGCCAGCTCGCCGACCTGCGCGACCAGCTCGCCCACCAGGGCTGGGAGCCGGGACCCAGGCTGAGCTGGGGCAGGGCCATCAAGCTGCTGTCCCCCTCCCTGCCTCTGGCGGAGCTCCCCGTCATCCCCCATGTCCACCAAGGCCGCCACGAGGCCCTGACCCTGGTCAAGCCCAGCCCTGGTAAGCGCCGGCTGGTGCTGCGCCTGTGGCCGACCGGCTATCGCATCGACGGCAAGGCGCCCCTGTGGATCGGGAACATCACCGCCCAACACAAGCGGGTCGTTCTCGATCTGCTCGTCGTACCCACCACGGACGCCGACACCCACAGCCCCCTGGATTCCGTGCAAGAAGACCTCTCCGCACTGCACCCCTTCCGCCCGGACCGGACCGCTCCCCTTTTGCTTCAGGCCATCCCTACGCCGTGAACCGCAAAGGCGGAAGGGATTGATTTTCGAACTTTATATCCGCAGATTACGCAGACTTCCGCAGATTATTTCATTCTTAATCTGTGAAAACCTGCGTAATCTGCGGATTCAAAATGCGAATTTGCAAAGGGACAAAGGTGCGGTGAGCGCGGCAGGTCAATTCAGGATGGCATCACGAGGAGGCGCGAACCGCATCAATGGTGTGGTGAGCGGCTGAAGGCGGGATGCGCTGCGCTTTCCCGCCCTACGGGGCTGCTTTGGAGTGCGCCGGCAAAGCGGCACGGCCGCATCGAACCTCAGTCACGGGGGATACCAGCGGCGTTGGCCGGGAATCCGGGCACTTAGGTTCCACCCGCGCCGC
>NZ_FLUY01001632.1 GCF_900092655.1 Candidatus Thiosymbion oneisti | reverse complement strand
CGCCGTCGCCGCGGCGCGGGTGGAACCTAAGTGCCCGGATTCCCGGCCAACGCCGCTGGTATCCCCCGTGACTGAGGTTCGATGCGG
>NZ_FLUY01001623.1 GCF_900092655.1 Candidatus Thiosymbion oneisti | reverse complement strand
GATTGGGGCGCGCCGTAACCCGACAGACGATGATGGGAGCCAGCCTGGGATGTCGGGTTACGGCGCGTTCAGCCTCGCTGGCACCCGCCAACCTCGGAAGACGCGCCTAACCCGACCTACCACGACGAGCAGCCGGTAGCTAACTTAATGGCATTGGGCTGGCAAGAGGTTATGCCACGGCGACCTCTGATAGCGGTCACCATGGCCTCAGCGTCACGGATGCCAGCTGGGCCTATAACAACCTTCCGGCAGAAAGAGATTGGGCGTGGCGTGCCATCGGTGAGACCAGATATGAACTATATTATTACCGGACGCAATTTCACTTCCAATCTGTTGCAGGAATTGGATGGGCTTTTCGATATTAAGCTAGTGACGGAGGATGAATTGTGTATTTCTGAGATTTCTTTTAATAAAGATGATAAATTATATATTTCATCACAGAGTTCTTTGGAGTTAGTCATGGAACGCACACGTTGCCCTGAACGGTTGCGTGCGATTGAAATCCTGTCAGATAAATATCAGTGTCGCTCGGTGATGAAACCTTTGTTTCCGGATTTCCATTTCGAGACTAAGAAGTTATCGGAAATAACGGAGGATATGTTTGTCCGTGATCTTAAATATATCATCAAGCCATCCAAAGGTTTCTTCGGAATCGGGGTAAAGGTTGTAGACGAGCAGGCAGATATTCATTGCCTGGTCGATGAAATACGACAGGAAATAGATTTATATAGTCGAGTTTTCTCAGAAAATGTTTTTTCGAAGGAGGACATGATCATAGAAGAGTTTATTGAAGGGAATGAGTACGGGGTTGACATGTTTTATTCCGAAAGGGGTGAGCCGGTGATTGTTGCTCTCGCTCATCATCCAATGCCCGCGAAGGAACAATATCGTCATGTATTGTATTACACCAATCATTGTATGTTTGAACGATTGTATCCGCAGATCGAGTCCTTTTTTATCCGATTGAACTCGATATTGAACATACAGGCTCTCCCGATTCATGCGGAATTTAGACTCGGAAGGGGTGAAGAGTTGCTGCCGATCGAGTTGAATCCGCTACGTTATGGTGGATTTGGTCTCGCTGATTTGTCCTATTATGCTTATGATCAATGTCCCTACTTTTCGTTTTTCCAGGATCAAAAGTATGATTGGAAGAAAATTTGGAATGAGCGTCGTCGAAATAATCATTACGCCTGGGTTTTGGCATACAATGGCACCCGAGTGGATACCTCTGAAATAAACATCGATAATGCACACGCGAAGCTGCGCGTATTTATAGGTGATAAGCCGCTTCTTCATTATCAGAAGTTGGATTATCGGAACAGTCCCGTATTCGCTATTGCCTATCTGGCTGAGGAAGAGGAACACCGGTTGACGAGGTGGCTCGATGTCGAGTTTCAGGATTTCTTTTTGTAACTTTAAATCCACTGCAATTCGCGCGAATCAGCGCGAATCCATTCGCGAGGATTCGCGTGATTCGTAGCTTTTTTTTCTTACTTTGCCGACCGGTAACGCTTAACTTAATGGCATTGGCCCAGAACTAACCGGGAGTATCCTTATGAAATGCAACGCTATGAAACTCCGTTTTTTCGGCGCAACGCTGGCGCTGGGTCTAACGGGTGGGACAGGGGGGGCGGTATGGGCCCAAGATCCACAGGATTGTCAGGCCTTGCGCAATCATGTCATGGACGGGGCCTATGTGACCTCGGCCCGTGTCATGACTTCAGAGAATCTGACGGAATATTGTGAGGTACGTGCCATTGCTTTACCGTCGATCTCCATCGGAGTTCGGCTGCCGCTTGACGAGTGGAACGGCAAATTCTATCAAGTCGGCTGCGGTGGTTTCTGCGGTGTCTTGGAGCGTCCGGATAAGAAAAAATGGTTCGTCAATGCGATGGGGCCGGGATTGGAAAGGGGTTATGCTACGGCGACCTCCGACAGCGGTCACCATGGCCTCGACGTTACGGATGCGACCTGGGCCCATAACAACCCTCCGGCAGAAAGAGATTGGGGCTGGCGTGCCATCGGTGAGACCAACCGTGTAGCCATGTCGTTGCTGGAGGCCTTCTATGACGAGAAAGCGGAACAGAGCTATTTTCAAGGTTGCTCTAACGGCGGTCGCTTGGCCCATATGGCGGCCTTGAAATACCCAGACATGTTCAGCGGTATCATCTCCGGGGCACCGGCGATGGACTCTACCGGGCTGGTTGCCGTCAAAATGGCATGGCTCACACAAGCGAATACGGATAAGGACGGCAAGGCCATTCTGAAACCGGGCCAGGACGGGTTGATCGGCGATGAAGTCATGCGCCAGTGTGATGCCGAAGACGGGACCGAGGACAGCATAATTGCGGACCCGCGTAGGTGCTCTGTCGATCTATCCGTGCTGAGATGTGAGGCCGGTCAAGAGGACGCGACCTGTTTGACTGACGCCGAGCTGGGTGTGATCGAGAAATGGCGCCAAGGCCCACGGAATAAGGCCGGTGAGCAGCTCTATCCGGGTGGCGTGCCGGAAGGTTCGGAAAGATTCTGGTGGTTGTGGTTGACTGGTAAGCCGCAAGGCGGCGGCAAGCTGGTACCGCTTTTTGCTAAGGATTTCGGGGCCTATATGGCATTTGAAGATGATCCGGGGGCAAGCTACTCCCCGTTGGATTTCGATTTTGAAACCGACCCGAAACGCCTGGAGGCTATGGCCCGAGTCTACAATTCAGACCAGCCGGATTTGACCGCATTCATAGCAACCGGCGGTAAGATGATCGTGTGGCATGGTTGGGCGGATGCGATTGTTACCCCTTACAAAACGGTCGACTGGTATGAAAGACTGGCTTCGAATATGGGGGGCGAAGCGGCGCTGAAGAAAAACGTGCGGCTCTTTATGATCCCCGGTATGGACCATTGTGGTCTGCTACCCGCTGCCAATGGTGTCAGTCAGGACAACCTGAATGTCTTGGAGGCGCTTGAAGATTGGGTCGAGCAGGGGATAGCGCCTCAAACCATCTTGGGTAGTGGTTAAGGTTTAAATGGAAACATCGCCACTAGCAGTGTGTTGGGCACGCCACAAGCTGCACTCCCTCTCCC
>NZ_FLUY01001620.1 GCF_900092655.1 Candidatus Thiosymbion oneisti | reverse complement strand
TTGGATCTGGCTCGACCGCTGGTTTACCCTTTACTACCACCAACGGCGAATTCTTTCACAATCTCGCTGCGTGGGAATGCAGAAGCTCCGCGCCGCGGAGAGCATCAGGCCGGTGTCCGGCATTCGTATACACGGGAATCACACCTGCCGGCTGTCCGGCGTTATCCGGTGCGGCCCAGAGGGCGTCTGCTCTGAG
>NZ_FLUY01001619.1 GCF_900092655.1 Candidatus Thiosymbion oneisti | reverse complement strand
CTATCAGCAATTCACATGGCAACCTCCTTTCAGATTGCTAGACTAACCAGGCTTCTCCTGGCGCACCAGAGAACACAGAGA
>NZ_FLUY01001618.1 GCF_900092655.1 Candidatus Thiosymbion oneisti | reverse complement strand
ACCGGACGTTTTGGAGTGCGGCGGCAACCTGACCCCGATGCTTACCGGAACCTACAGCGCCAGGCATAAGCGGGGGGGCGGCAAGTGGCACAATCCTGCCGCCGCTTTGGATTTGGCGAGGTATCCGTTCCCAACAAAGGTGTTGCGGCCAGGGGAAAGCGCCGTCGCCGTGGCGCGGGTAGAACCTAAGTGCCCGGATTCCCGGCCAACGCCGCTGGTATCCCCCGTGACTGAGGTTCGATGCGGCCGCGCCGCTTTGCCGGCGCACTCCAAAGCAGTCCGGAATCCATAAAGAGCCGTTTCTTTTTTACCTATTCCAGGGTTCTACAAGTAGAGATCTGAGTCCATCCGTGCATGCAGCACTCGAAATGATGCGGATTCACGCATCCAACCCCGCTTCTTCCCGCGCTGCACGCCGGATTTGGTGCATATCGAGCGGTGAATCCTCGCCGCTTGCTTCCCCTTCGATGAGGGCTTGGCGCAGGGTTTCGAGCCTCCGTTCGCGTTCTTCGAGCAAGCGCAGACCGGCGTAAATCACCTCACCGGTGGAACCGTAACGACCATTCTCGATCTGCCGTGCGATGAACCCTGCAAAATACCCGCTTAAGGAAATGCTGGTGTTCGTGGCCATGTGCGCGGTTTCCTCTCGCTTATTAACCAGTACTATATGCTCATAGCGACCTGTAGGCATCCCGATTTTCGGCCCGGAGTTGGTAACTGTGCAGGGATAGTCCGGTCCCCCAAACAGCGCCGAATTATTCAGGGTTGCTGAAATGCCGTCAACCGAGTGCCACGTCTTCATAAACCGCGGCTACCGGGCAACGGAAGTCAATGGCGGCGAATACCAACTCTCCACCCTCGGCAACCGGGTGCAGGACCCAGCCCCCCTCGGCGTTGCGGCGGAAGATATCAACGAGCGGCCGTTCCGGTTCGATGAGCACATATTCCAACAGCGAATCGAGCTGCCGGTAATGGGCAAACTTGGCCCCGCGGTCGAAGGCGGCGGTGGAGTCGGACAGTACCTCGACGATCAGTATCGGATTACGCTTGAATCGCTTCTCCCGGCCGTCGGCGGGATCGCAGGTAACGAATACATCCGGGTAGTAGAAGGCGTCCGCCTGCTCGACCCGCACCTTCATATCCGAGATATAGACCCGGCAGGGGCCGCCGCGGACGTGGTTGCGCAGCATAGAGGCCAGGTTGAGCGCGACGGTGACATGGGCCTCGCCGGCGCCGGCCATCGCAAAGACCTCACCGGCGACATACTCATGCTTGAGCGGCGCGATCTCCTCGCCCGCCAGATAATCGTCAACGCCGAGCTTGGCTTGTTCCGCGGTATTGGTCACCGGATTGTTCCTGCGCTACAACAGCCCCTGCTCGGCCAGGGATGCGGCATCCCCTTCGCCGACGATGAAATGATCGAGCACCCGCACCTCCACCAAGGCAAGGGCATCCTTCAAGCGTTGGGTAATCCGCAGGTCCGCCTGGCTCGCCTCGGTGACGCCCGAGGGGTGGTTGTGGGCGAAGATAACGGCGGACGCGTGCAGCTCCAGGGCGCGACGCACGACTTCACGCGGATGCACATTGGCGCCGTCGATGGTGCCCTGGAAGAGCTCTTCGCAGCGGATCACGCGGTGGCGGTTGTCGAGAAAGACGCAGGCGAAGACCTCGCGCGCATGGTGGTACAGCTGGGCCTTGAGATAGGCGCGGGTCGTTTCCGGGCTGGTCAACAGATCCCGATCCTTGATCTCCTCCTCCAGATAACGGCGGCTCAAGGCCAGCATGGCCTGCAGCTGGGCGTACTTTGCCTTACCCAGGCCCTTGAGCCTGCAAAAGCCCTTCTCGTCCGCGCCGAACAGGCCCTTGAGTCCTCCCAGCTCCGCGAGCAGGTCCCGGGCCAGATCCACCGCGCTCTTTCCCGAGACCCCGGTGCGGAGAAAGATCGCCAACAGCTCGGCGTCGGTAAGGGCCTGGGCGCCGCGGGACAACAACTTCTCCCGGGGCCGCTCTTCCTCGGGCCATTCCGTAATCGACATCCCCTGCTTCCTCCCCCACAAATGGCTTTTTGTAGGGATTATGAGCGGGGAAGCCCCCCCCACTCAAGATATCGCCGTTTGCGCTACAATCGGTCGCAAGGCCCTCGGCAGAAAAAACAAGCATGTCCACCGCTTTTTGTCCCGTGAGCATCAAGGTATTGTTGGGCGTGAGTGGCGGGATTGCGGCCTACAAAGCGGCCGAACTGGTGCGACGCCTGGGTGAGCGTGGGGCCGAGGTCCGCGTGGTCATGACGGCCGCGGCCCGATCCTTCATGACGCCGCTGACGCTGCAAGCGCTTTCCGGCCACGAGGTACGTTGCGACCTCCTGGATCCGGGCGCGGAGGCGGGGATGGACCACATCGAGCTCGCGCGCTGGGCGGACCTGGTACTGGTGGCGCCCGCGACCGCCGACCTCATGGCGCGCCTGGCCGCCGGTCTGGCCGACGATCTGCTGACCACCCTCGCCCTGGCCACCACAGCGCCGCTGGTCCTGGCCCCGGCCATGAATCATCGCATGTGGCGCCATCCGGCGACCCAGGAGAATTTGGCCCGGTTGCAGGACCGGGGGGTGCGTATCCTGGGACCGGCCCAGGGCGATCAGGCCTGTGGTGAACAGGGCCCCGGACGCATGCTGGAGCCCGACGAGATCCTGGATGCCCTGGCACTCGGCACCCTCTCGTCCGGCATCGGCCCGCGGCTCGCGGGAAGGCGGGTCCTGATTACCGCAGGCCCCACCCGGGAGGCCCTGGACCCGGTCCGTTACATCAGCAACCGCAGCTCCGGCCACATGGGGTACGCACTGGCCGGGTCCCTCGCCGCCCGCGGTGCCGAGGTGGTCGTGGTCAGCGGACCGAGCGCCTTAGCCGCGCCCCACGGGGTGGAACTGGTGCCCGTGGAGTCGGCATTGGAGATGGAGGCGGCGGTGATGGCGCGGATCGGAGACTGCGACCTCTTCGTCGCCGCGGCGGCGGTCTCCGACTACCGGCCGCAAGCGCCGGCGCGGCAGAAGATCAAAAAGGACCAAACAGAGCTGAACCTGCGCCTGGTCAAGAACCCGGACATCCTGGCCCAGGTCGCCGCCCTGGTCCAGGGTCCCTTCACCGTCGGCTTCGCCGCTGAGACTCAAGACCTGGAGGCGCATGCGCGTACCAAGCTCACGGCTAAGGGACTGGACATGATCGCGGCCAATCTGGTCGGCGGCGAAACCGGCGGGTTCGACCGCGCGGAAAACGCCCTGCTGGTGTTGTGGCCCGGCGGGCGCCGATCGCTGCCCCTCAGCCCCAAGGCCCGGCTGGCGGATGCCCTGGCCGACCTGATCGTGGAGCGCTACCTTGCACAGGCTCCAAGTCAAGATTCTTGATGCCCGGCTGGGTCGGGACTACCCCTTGCCGGAGTACGCTACCGCAGGTTCCGCGGGCCTGGACCTGCGGGCGATGCTTGACGGACCGCTGGATCTGGACCCCGGACGGTGCGAGCTGATTCCCACCGGCATGGCGATCCATATCGCCGAACCGGGTATTGCGGCCCTGATCCTGCCGCGCTCGGGATTGGGACATAAGCACGGAATCGTCCTGGGCAACCTGGTCGGTCTGATCGATTCCGACTACCAGGGGCCGCTATACGTCTCCTGTTGGAATCGGGGCCACACTCGGTTCCGCATCGCGGTCGGTGAGCGGATCGCCCAGCTGGTGCTGGTCCCGGTCCTGCACGCAGACCTGCAGATCGTCACCGATTTTACCGACTCCGAGCGCGGTGACGGTGGGTTCGGCCATACCGGGCGCCGCTGATCCGGGCGGTATCCGAAGCCCTTATCAGGACCTCGATACAGTGCCGAAGTACCAATAACAACAGTTTGGTCTTCGATCGGGAATCCTTTTTTTGCCGCAAATGAACGCGAATCAACGCAAATCGGTCGTAAAAGATCAGATGGTCTTTTTTGTCCATAGATGATGAATATATTCACAGATTGTTTCGTTTTTAATCTGTGAGAGAACGTAAGAGAGCAATCGAGATGTCAGTTGCCATCGCACGCGCCCACAAGATCGCCCAGGTACTTATCGAGGCCCTGCCCTATATACGGCGTTTTCGCGGCAAGACCATGGTCGTCAAGTACGGCGGCAATGCCATGGTCGAGCAATCCCTCAAGCAAGGCTTCGCCCGCGACCTGGTGCTGATGAAGCTGGTGGGCATCGACCCGGTAGTGGTGCACGGCGGTGGTCCCCAGATCGGGAACCTGCTCCAACGCTTGGGCAAGGACAGCGAGTTCGTGCAGGGCATGCGGGTTACCGACAGCGAGACCATGGACGTAGTCGAAATGGTACTGGGCGGTCTGGTCAACAAAGAGATCGTCAATCTCATCAATCGGCACGGCGGCGCGGCCGTGGGTCTGACAGGCAAGGACGGGGACCTGATCCACGCCCGTAAGCTGCGCCTGCACCACGACGCACCGGAACTGAAGGCCACGGAGATCCTGGATCTCGGCCATGTGGGCGAGGTAGAGCGGATCGACGCGAGCGTCGTCAATATGCTGATCCGGGGTGAGTTCATCCCCGTCATCGCCCCCATCGGCGTCGGCGCAGACGGCTCCTCCTACAACATCAACGCGGACCTGGTCGCCGGCAAGATGGCGGAAGTGCTGGGGGCGGAAAAGCTCCTGTTGCTGACCAATACGCCGGGGCTGCTCGATGCCTCCGGCGCGCTCATCAGCGAGCTGGACGCGGAAGCCGTCGCTGGCCTGATCCGGCAGGGCGTCATCACCGGCGGCATGTTGCCCAAGATAAAATGCGCCCTGGACGCGGTCCATGCGGGCGTGCGCTCCGCCCACATCATCGATGGCCGCGTGGAACATGCGCTCCTGCTGGACCTGTTTACGGACGAAGGCGTGGGGACCCTGATTCGGAGCGAAAAGTCAGGGAATAAGACTTAAGGTGCGTATATCGCCGAACTGAGATGATTTCCATCAGCACATAGACCCCGTTTACGTATCTTTTATCCGGCATCGAAGTTACGCTGACAGTTACATCGCCCACGGTGCGCTGCCTGCCGGCGTGTCTTGAACACGCATGACCTCTCATGATCGCAACCGCGGAAAAATCCAACAAAGATCCTTCTGTCATGCCCGCTAGCTGGGGAAATAGAATCGACGAGGTGAGTGAAGTTGCAGGCCCATTACTTGAGTCCCATGCTTTTCGGCGTCTTGAGGACATAAGGTTTTTGGGATTACTCTCACCGTGCACACCCTACAGCGAACAGCGTCCTTCATCATTGCGTCCGCGCAAGTCACCCACAGTGCCGGTATGTGATGATGGAACCAGGGCGGAGCACAGTCTCGGAGTTGCTCTGATTCTCCTGGACCTTAGCCGCCGATTAGCACTATCCGAGGATACGCAGCGTTACGCGATTGCTTGGGGGTTGCTCCACGACCTAGGAACCTGGCCCTTGTCCCACACAACGGAAGCGGCCTTCTCGATACTAACCTCAATAAATTCCCGTGAGCTGCGTGCAGGCATGATCACGGATTCGCAGCGCGTACCGAGAGAGTTTCATTTGGGAAAAATGCTACGGGAAATCGGGATTGAGAGCGATATTCTGATTAGCCTTTTCGCCGGCGACGCGTCGCTTCCGGACGACGAGCTAAGGCTGCTTCGTCAAATCATTATGTCCCCTATAACCCCAGATACCTTAGAAGGCATATGGCGCTGCGGTGTGGTGTTTGGCGTAGAGGTTCCCCACCCGAACGCTGTAGTGGGAACAATTGAACGAGATATGCTGTTTGACGCTATGATTCGTCGCGATCTTTCTGATGTGATACTCCGCTTTTGGAGAAAGAAGGCATATATTTATGAGCGCTTTATCAACCATCCTGATACGATTTCATGGGAATCCCGCTGGGGGGCAGTCGTGCTGAATGCTTTCGCGGGGATTTCCCTCGCTGAATCCCTACAGCTGCGTGAAGCCGATATCTTTGACAGGTTGATGGGCTCAGAGCTTCCTGAGGCAGACAAACAATTGAGATACAAGGCACCGTTGCGCTATTCCGTATCTCCCCCGAAAATCAAGAAGCTTCCCGATGACTTGCGCCATCTCAGCACGCTTGGGAAAGCACTTTCGAGGGAGCCCCTGTCGGTAGTTTAATCATGCAAATAAAGAATCTTGAAAGCTATTTGGATGCGCGAACGTTTAAAACGTATATCCGGGCGCAAGATCATTGCAGCCAACTGTGCGCTGATACGCAAAGGTGCGTGGAAGAGTACCTTAAAGAGCACCGCCTTAATCATGCGAACATCTGCCTGGTAGCTGTCGGCTCGGTAGGACGGCAGGAGGCGCTGGAGGCTTCCGATCTCGATATCATACCTGTGCTTAGTTCAAAGACCACAACGGTGGACTTTGAAAGGCATGACAGGGCCTTGCGCGAACGGATATCGAATGATCTCGGGATAAAGGTTTCAGAGGGCAAAGATCTAACCAGATTCGTAGATATAGCAAGGCTGACGGATCCGGATACGATAGGCGGTGACGAAGACGATAGCCAGGCACTGACGAAACGTATACTCATCTTGCTGGAGAGTACTCAGGTAGGGGGAGGATATCCTATTCGAAAGGTTCGGGAAAAGATACTCGAGGCCTATGCCGAGTCGGAGCGGACCCGCGGTCGCCATGTGCTCTCGCTGTGTAATGATTTGGCCCGTTACTTCCGAACCTTATGCATCGAATACAAAGCGAAGGTCGACGTTCAATCGAAGGATTGGTGTACACGCAACCTCAAGCTGCGTCATACCAGAAAGATTTGGTATTTTTCTTGTATGTTATCAGTTGTATCTTTGGCGCAAGAGTATACAGGGGGAGAAGCCCGGTATTTTGAAGGGCTTCTGGAAAATTTCTCGCTTCCCCCGATCTTGCGTATTGCAAAGGTCACCGGGGATTCTCAAAAGATGGCCGTTTCGAGGTTGCTCAAGCACTACGCATATTTTCTGGAGTTCATGTCTCAAGAGAAGCACCGTTCGGCATTATCCAAGGTAGATCATGACCAACGCTATGATGCAGAGATTCAAAATCCGTTTCCCGGAATGAAGTTTAACTCCGATCTGATGCACCATGACATGATGCAAATTATCGAAGGGTTGAACCTCCATATCAGGAGGCGGGTGTTCGACTGGTTCCTGTTGTAACGGGATCGTGACTATCCGGGTTTCCCGGTAACCCCCGCTTCCAATACCTCCAAATACCGGTCGGCGCTCTTGGCCTGGGTGTATTCGGCAACCGCGGCCTTGAGCATCTCCGGCGGCAGCGGATGGTCCAGGGTCTCGGCCATGGCCTGGGCCATGGCCTGGGCGTCTCCGACCGGGACCAGGGCCCCGTACCTGCCGCCGTCCAGCAGCTCATGGGGGCCGCTGGGGCAGTCCGTCGCCACCACCGGGGTGCCCAAGGCCAGGGCCTCCGTGAGCACATTGGGAGAGCCCTCCCACCGGGACGAGAGCACGAACAGATCCGCGCGGGCCAGGAAGGGATAGGGGTTGGCCCGAAAGCCGATCAGATCCAGGTCGGCGGCGATTCCCAGCTCCGCGCTCAGGGCCTGGAGCTGCGCCCGTCCGTTGCCTTCGCCCAGGATGACCAGCCGACAAGGGCGCCCTTTACGGACCTGGGCGAAGGCCCGGATCAGGGTCGGGAAGTCCTTCTGGCGCTGTAAGCGGCCGGCGCCGACGATGACCGGCGGCTGGCCGGGTCGGAACCAAGCATGGTCGCAGGGCGCGGCGGCCAATCCGGGGAGCTCCGGCGTAATCACAGGGTTGGGGATGACCTGGATGCCTGTACGCGCGATTCCGGCGATGCGGGCGGTATCGTCGGCGACCCCGGCGGAGACCGCCAGGATCCGATCTATCCGTGGATAGAGCCAGCGGATCGGCCAGAAGCGCAACCAGCGCGCGCCGGCGGTCTTGCCCGCCATGGCCGTGGAGACATTGGTGCCTAGGCGCATGAGGATCCGGGTGTCGGTGCCCGCCAGCCACCGGGCCAGGACCGCCGCGCGCCCGGCCCGATCCTTCACCGCCAGCAGGGCGGCGGGGCGGTATCGGCGCAGATAGCGGGCCAGTGCCGGCACCGCCGCGAAGGTATGCCGGGTGCCCAGATGCACTCGATTCACCTGCCGCGGCAGGCGTTCGAGGTGAGGACCCTCGGTGCGCACCAGGACCAGATCCACCTGCCGGCCCAGCGCCACCAAGCCGCGGATCAGATTCACGACCATCCGCTCTACCCCGCCGTGCCCTGAGAAAGAGACGAAGACAGCGATGGGACGCGCGCGATCGGGCATTATCATGTGCCCCTCTCCGGCATTTTCAATGGGCGCAGCGAAGGTTATGGTGTCAATAATATCTCAAAACCCGCCTGCACAAAGTGTCTATCCGTGGTAAATATCTGATCGGCACCTACCGACCTGGCTACATTCCAATGTCATTAAGTTAAGCGTCACCGACACCGTTTGTGATTGATCGCGCGCTGTTTTTTTCGCCCTCTCCCCAACCCCTCTCCCGCCGGGAGAGGGGCTTTGAGGCTTAACTTAATGGCATTGGGCTACATTCATGCCGATACAGTCCACCAAACTCCAAGCCTTGTCTATACGCCGCGCAAACAAATCCTGTGCTGCATCCATTATCCTTTTGTCAACGATGACATATTCCCAATACTCTGAAGTATCGATCATGTGGATTATTTCTGTAAAAACCGTTCTAAACGCCGGTGGACTACAAGCATTTCCGACTTCCATAACGACGGCATTAGTGGTGACAAGTCTTACTTTGTCATCTCGAAGCGACCGATAAACAGAAATTGCCCTGTCGTGAAAATTATCCCGTTTATGACTAAGCGCCAGTAACGCAGCCGTATCTATATACACTGATTTCATTTGTGTTTCGGAATACCATATAGATAGTGATCATGTTGCTCCGCTAAATCCGGCGGCCCCATATCGACCGCGATTGAATCGATGTTTTCAATGAACTCATCGGCCGGATCTTTGGTCGTTGGGTCTTCCATAATGAGGCGTATGGAACTTGGGTGGCTCGTAGGCTTTTTCTTCGCTACCCACCGCTCTACCTCTTCAAGCGTGGAAAAGGTTCTTTCGATTACCGGCATGTCAGTTACCCCACTTCTTAGTTGTCAAGTCCCGTCAGATTATAGACACGTTTTTTGAACAGGTTTGGCTGTTTTTTATACCAGTTCTTCATCGCCTGAAGGGGTGGTATGTGGCCTAACGCTTTTTGGGGAATGTGTTGATTATAGACCTGGACGTAGCGTTTGATGGTATCGGTCAAGCCCGCGTAGGGTGGGAAAGGCCAGGCGCCGTCCCGCAGGGAGCCTGGCCGCATCCCACCGCAAGGCGGGATGCGCTGCGCTTT
>NZ_FLUY01001616.1 GCF_900092655.1 Candidatus Thiosymbion oneisti | reverse complement strand
GCACCGGCAGGCGGCGAGCCGGAGCGGTCCAGCGGAAACTTTGGAGTGCGGCGGCGACTTTATCCCGGCATTGGTAGAAACCCACGGTACCTGGTGTAACCGGGGGTGCTGGCATGTACGCTGCAAACCCGCCGCCGCTTTGGATTTGGCGACGCCTCTATCCCCGGCAAAGGCGCTGCGGCCAGGGGAAAGCGCCG
>NZ_FLUY01001612.1 GCF_900092655.1 Candidatus Thiosymbion oneisti | reverse complement strand
GAAATTGCGAAAAAACGCAATGACGCAAGGACGCCAAGCCGCAAAGAAAGAACAAAGAAACTTTGCGTCTTGGCGCCCTTGCGTCCTGGCGTTAAATGGGCCGGAAACGGCCCTTGCCCAACCTACAAGATCATGTTTTCGGGAAGATTTATACGCGCTCGCCCTGGGGGTTGGCCTGATCGGGCCTGCCCAGGATCCGGTCAGGGGCTCCTGCAGATCGAGAGCCCCGGATAAAGGATCGAGAAGGCCCGATGCGGCCTGATCGGGTCCGCCGAGTACCTTGTCGGGCCTGCCCATAGGCGGGAAGGCCCGATAAAGGCTTAAGCAGGCTGGAATTGATCCGGTCGGGCCTGCCCAGGATCCGGTCAGGGGCTCCCACGGATTGGGAGCCCCAGATAAAGGATCGAGGAGGCCCGATGCAGCCTGATCGGGTCCGCCGAGTACCTTGTCGGGCCTGCCCAAGGGCGAGAAGGCCCGATAAAGGCTTAAGCAGGCTGGAATTGATCCGGTCTGGCCTGCCCAGAGTCCGGTCAGGGGCTCCCGAAGGTCGAGAGCCCCCGATAAAGGCTTGAGAAGGCCCGATGCGGCCTGATCGGGTCCGCCAAATGCCTTATCGGGCCTGCCAAAAATCGGGAAGGCCCGATAAAGGCTTAAGCGAGCTGGAATTGATCCGGTCTAGCCTGCCCAGGGTCCGGTCTGGGGCTCCCGCAGGTCGAGAGCCCCGGATAAAAGATCGAGGAGGCCCGATCAATGGCGGAGAGGGCCTTGCTGGAGATCCAGGATGCCTATCGGAGATCCGGGCCGGGGCTCTCGGGGTCCGGACCGGCCTGCCACAACCTCCGCACGGGCGGCCGGATGGGTGGCAAGGACCGCCGCAGACTTGCGCCACCCCGCCCAAGGACGAGAGAATCTCGCCTCAGACATTGGCGGGCCTGCCGCCGGGCGGGTCGCGCCGGCAGGACAGGTCTTGCGTTCCCCAGCACCAAAGATCGGGAGGAATCACGAGCATGGCGACATTCCCCAAGGCCGAAGCCAGAGTTCAATCCCTGGCCCATGAAATCATGACCGGGCTCCAGGCCCACGCGGAGCTGTTTCCGAATCCGCCGGTCACCCCCGAGGCGATCGGGCAATCCCTCACGGCCTATACCAAGGCCGCGGACCTGGTCAAGGAACAGCAGGCGGCGTTCAGCCATGCCGTCGATGCCAAGAACGAGGCCCTGGAGGCCTTGACGGACACGATGAAAATGGTCCTGAGATACGCGGAAAACGTGACCCATTTCGACGATACCAGCCTCAAATACCTGGGCTGGGGCGGACGCCGCGCCGGCGCGCCCCTGGAGCCGCCCGGTCAGACCCGCTCCCTGGAAAGCCCGCGCCGGGGCGAAGGCTGGATCTTCCTGGACTGGAAAGAGCCGGATGCAGGCGGCAAGGTAGCGGCCTACAAGATCCAACGCCGCGAGGAAGGCTCGGAGCGCTGGACAGACGTGGGCACGGCGCTCGCTACGGAAGCGACCCTCTCGGATCAACCGCAGGACAAACAGTTCGTCTTCCGGGTGGTAGCCATCAACAAGGCCGGAGAGGGCGAGCCGAGCAATGGGATATTGGCGATGCTCTGAGCCCGTAGGATGGGCAAAGCGAGCGTCCTTCGCACTCGTTTCCAGGCTCCGGCGCCTGCCTGTGCGTCCCTGCACGCAGACAGGTGGGAACCTCGTCTTGTCCGCTCCAGCGGAGGCATTGTTATCCGGTGCGGCCCGGAAGGCGTCTGCTCTGAGCGTTGCCGATAGCTGGTCATGGAGTCCGTAAGCCGTCTGAAAGACGGCGGTCCCAGCTGGCCTGGGATCGCCGACATTCTGTCGGCCCCTGGGATAATGCCGAGTTGCCGGTCCAAATGGTCATCAGTCAGGCTG
>NZ_FLUY01001611.1 GCF_900092655.1 Candidatus Thiosymbion oneisti | reverse complement strand
CGGTCAGAGCAGACGCCTTGTGGGCCGCACCGGATAACGCCGGACCGCCGGCAGGTTCGGTTCCCGTGTATACGCAATG
>NZ_FLUY01000875.1 GCF_900092655.1 Candidatus Thiosymbion oneisti | reverse complement strand
ACGTCAGCGATACGGCCATTGAAGCGCTCGATCATGCCGTTAGTCTGCGGGGTTCTGGGCTTGATCAGGCGATGTTCGATGTGGTTGTCGGCACACACCCGATCAACGGCGTGGGTGCCGGTCGGCTGGCGTTGACCGGTGGCACAGAAGCGGTCGGTAAACTCCTTGCCGTTGTCGGTGAGGACCTTGGTGATCGTAAACGGCGCCTTCTCGATCAAGCGTTTGAGGAAGCCGCTGGCAGACGCGGCTGACTTGTCCTGGAGGAGCTCCACGTAGACCCAACGGGTGGCGCGATCAATGGCAGCGAACAGGTAGCGGCGTTGGTCCTCATCAGGCATCTGCGGCAGGTATTTCACATCGACGTGCACAAAACCGGGCGCATACGCCTTGAAAGACTTGACCGGCGTCTTAGCGCCTTCCTCCTGGGGCATCAGCGCCTTGAGGTTCGACACGCCATGGCGGCGCAGACAGCGGTCCAGGCCCGAGCGGGACACCGCGGGGTGGATGAACTCGTGGGTCACCGCCAACAGGTCATCCAGGGGCAACAGCAGGCTCTGACGCAAGGCCACCACCACCGCCTCTTGGGTCGCGTTGAGGGTTGCCTGGAGCCGGTGAGGGCGGTGTGAGGCGTCTGCCGTCCCTGCGCGTCGGCGCCATTTCGCCACCGTGTGGCGGTTGAGGTGGTAGGTTTCCGCGAGCTCCCGGTTGCTCACCGATGGGGGTTGCGCCTGTAATTCCAGACGGAGGGCGGGTGTGGTGCGGGCGTTCTGGTGCAGCTGGATGTTCATGATGGGTGTGATCGCTCAACTTAATTGGGGTAGGCTATGAGCTCGGTCAAACACTGCCGACCGGCCCCTCGCTTGCCGTCACGTTTCCTTCCGCTTCCTCTCCCGCTAGCAAGCGTAAAACTTCTCGGGCTTGCAGCAAAGGATCGCTCCTTCTCAGTACATAATCACACGGGACCTGACATCTATCAAAAAATTGAACCCGATTTCACTGTTTTGAACGCTGTCGAAAAACAACTGGGATGGAATCTGACAGAGCCATTTGTTTTTTGTCAGACGAGAATGCGTGATACTGATCAGTTATCAAAAGATATTTTACCGAGGGGAAAATTGGCAAAGCTGATTGAAGCGGTTGCTCGGGAGGTTAAAGTTGTCTTGCTGTCATTCCATACCGGGCGGTGGCTCGACAGCTATTCAGAGTTTGAGAATTATCCAAACTGCTTTCGCTATCCCTGTAAATCCTTTCCGGAGCAGGCTTGCTTAATCCACTTCGCCAAGCACTGTCTATTTTTTACGGAAGGTGACTTTGGAAGTCAGATCTACGTTCCTCCGTTTCTGGGGAAGGATGTTACTGCAATTGCCCCTTCGACTGTTTATCGAATTGGCAGCACACCAATAGATCTTTGGAACCGAAATCTTTTCCGGTTTGGCGGACAAATAATCCCAAAGGTCTCCGAGGAGGTATTTGCCTCGAAAAATAATATGATGAAAGTCGTGATCGATACCCTCAATTAGGGATCGAGACGTTCGCCGTCAAGTAGTTCCGGGCCATCCGGTACCGCCGTCGCCTGTTTTGTTTGGTGCGGTTCTGACCAGTGATGGCGCGCGAGGACATCCCGTGTGGCCTATTCATGATTGGTCCCGGTGATGGGTGTCAAAAAGAAGGCAATATATGAATAACTTGAAAAAGTGGTTTTTCAAAACCGTAACCCTGATTATACTATTCTCAGCATCCTTGGCTATTGCCTATTATAATAGGAGTGACGCTTTTGTTTATATTTCCCTGTTATGGTTTTCAGGTTGTCTGGCTGTTGTGCTTACTTCAAAATCCAATATGCAACTATGAAAAGCACCCTAATAGATTAGCCCATGAAAAGATTGCGGACTACCTTGTCGAATTTTTTCCGGAAAAGTAGAACTCAGTACCGCAGCACTTAAGATTCCGGCGATGAGCGAAGGGCAACAGCAGTCGCCGTGGACCGCGGGCCTGGTCCGCGGCGCGACGATTGGCCTGTTCGCCGAGGCCCTAGCGCTCCCGGTCGGTCTGATCAGCGCCGCCTTTCTGACCCGACACCTGGGCCTCGAGGGATATGGCCTGCTGGGCGTCGTCCTTTCCGCCGTAGTCCCGGTCGCCTGGGTCGCGGTGAGTATCCTGGCGGGTCGTACCGCGGTGAGACTCGTTTCGGGCGCGCCTATGCCGATGGACATGGCTGGCCAGCTGATCCGTCTCAATTTCCGGATCGGTGCCGCCGGTTGGGTGCTGTTTTCGGCACTGAGCCCACTCCTGGCAAGTTGGCTTGGACATCCGGAGCTCACCGGGTTGCTGATCCTGGCCGGTGCGGAGATCTTCCTGTTACCACTTGCGCGCGCGTATCGCAATGCGCTGATCGGGCTCGGCTTTTACCAGCACGCGGGGGTCTCCACGGCAGTATTCCAGCTCGTCCGGTTGGGCCTCATCGTGATCCTGGTCGGGAGTGGGATGAGCCTGGAGGGGGCGATCCTGGCCCTCCTTTCCGCCCGGGTGGCGGAGATCCTGTGGTGTCGCCGGCGTTGCGCCTTTCCCCTCCGCGTCCCCATTCGGCTCCGCTTTTCGGAGCTCCGGGGCCTGTCGACATCGGTCTTCCTCTTCGCGCTCTGTATTCAGGTTTTTAACCGGATCGATATCTTGCTGCTGACCGTCTTCGGCGGCTCGAACAAGGCACTCGGCCACTTTGCCGCAGCGCAACTCCTGGCCATGGTCCCGGGTCTCTTCGCCCCCTCGGTTATGACCCCGGCGATTGCGGCCATTACCCGCGCGCGTTCCGCCGGTGACCTGGTAGGCGCTGGCAACATCTCGCTGCAGCTGGAGCGCATGGCGGCGACCATGGCCGGTCTCACGCTCGCGCTGGCCGGGGCGACGCCGAGTCTGTGTCGGTATCTGTTCGGATCGGACTTTGCCGCTGCCGCGCCACTGGCGGCCTGGCTCCTGATCGGCAGTGCGGGGGTCTTGCTGAAATCACTCGCGGTCACCCAGCTGGTGGTTCATTATCGTCACTTTCTGTTGCCGGCGATCGCGCTGCCCATGCTCGGCACCGCGGTATTGGCCCATGTGCTGGTGATTCCGAGTTGGCAGGCACTGGGGGCGGCCATCGTCACCGGAACGGTAGGTCTACTGGGTGGCCTGGCGGGGGTCGTGATCCTTCCCGCCCCCCGGTGCCCACGCCTGATCCGGCTTGCAAAGGCGCTGGCCGGGGGCCTGCTCGGCTTCCTCACGGCCAGGCTGGTGGGCGCGGACGGGTTGCCCTTGCTCGATGCGGTGATGGGGGTTACGGTTGCCTTGGGCATGATGTGGCTGACGGGCGTCGTGCGAGCCGAGGATATTCGCCGCCTGTATGCCAACCTGGTGTCACCGGCAGCCAAGTCGATATAAACAATGAAGATTAAATTTATTGATCCGCAAGGAAACTGGTTCGGGCTGAATACCGGACTGGCCTATTTGGCCGGTGCATTGATTGCGGAAGGGCATAGGGTCGAAGTCATCGATCTGAATAACTACCTGCCCGGAAGAACAGAAAGGCTGGAAGGTTTAAGGGGTGCCAACATCATCGGAATTAGCATAAAGACATTTACCGTCAAGGAAGCTTTGAAATTAGCCGTAAGCGCGAAAAAAATCAATCCGGATGCGATCCTGGTTTGCGGCGGTGCGCATATTAGTATTGATGGCCTCGATTTCATGGAGAATAACAAGAGCTTCGATGTCGCAGTTGTCGGTGATGGTGAAGAGACAATGGCTGAAATCGCCTCTGAAAAGAGTCTTGACCAAATTGACGGTATTATTTTCAGAGACGGTGATACGATTGTGAAAAATAAGCCGAGAGTGTTGAGAAAGGACCTGGACTCCTTGCCGTTCCCGAATTATCTATGTTTCGATTCGATCTCAGAATACAAGATCCCATATCCCCATAACCTGTACCCGATTATAACCAGCAGAGGATGCCCTTCACATTGTCTCTACTGCGCTCTACCGCTTCTCGGCGAAGGAAAATGGCGGGCAAGAAGCCCTGAAAACATAATAGCTGAGTTACATCATATGAAGAGGACATATGGCTTGAAGAAATTTCAAGTATTGGACGATAATTTTACGCTGAAACTGTCACGCGCCAAGGCATTTTGCCGTCTGCTGATCGAGGAGAAGATGTCTCTCGAGTGGGAATGCTCCAGCGGTATCCGGGCAAAATTCACGGACCGGGAGCTCGCCCGATTAATGAAAAAGGCAGGGGTTATTCAAGTTAAATTCGGTATCGAGAGTTTAATTCCGGAAATCCATCGATCCATCGGGAAAGGCGAAACGCTCGATGATGTCTTCCGTGCCATTCATGAGTATAGTCAACAGGGAATAAAAGTCGGTGGTTATTTCCTTATCGGGCTTCCCGGCAGTAATAAAGCGTTGGATAGAGAAAGCATCGAGCGCGCGACACGAATGGGCCTGGATCCGGCTGTGTGGAGCATCCTGGTGCCGTATCCCGGGACCGAGCTCTATGAGATTGTCACCTATGAGAAGCAGTATAATCTTTTACTCGACTGGCGGGAGGGCCTATCTGTCGGCGGACATCAGAACCAGATAAATATAACTTTTGACTCCAGCGACTACTCAGCGAAAGAAAGAATAGATAATTTTTTTTATGCCCACCTGAGAAGTCGAACCTATGGTTATCTTCTGGATATGAATGACCCTAATTTTAAAAAGGCCAAAACGCTTTTAAAATTGATTTTCATATATGATTTAAAACGATTTCCGCAACATTTATACTATATTTTCAAAAATTTCATTGCAGGTATGAATCTGCATACGGTCAGAAAAGGATTTTGATCGGTCAGTGGATCGGAGCACGCAAAGCAGATAACCATTTATAATTAATGGTATTAAAAATCTGACTGCAAAACAAAGAATCAAACATCTGTTTTCCCATTTTCCTTTGGAAATTCCCATGGCAAAATGGCTTGGAGTATATTAGTAATGAAGCTTAAGTTTATCAATCCCCACGGCAATATGCTCGGGCTGAATACAGGGTTGGCCTATCTGGCCGGGGCATCGATTGCGGGAGGGCATGAGGTTGAAGTCATTGATTTGAACCACTACCTGTCCCGTAGAACGGAGAGGCTGAAACGTTTAAGGGATGCCGATATGATCGGAATAACCGTAATGACGCCTACCGTTGGTGAAGTTTTGGAATTAGCCGCAAGTGCAAGAAAAATCAACCCGGATGCGCTTTTGGTTTGTGGCGGTCCGCACATTAGCCTGGATGGCCTTGCTTTCATGGAGAATAACAGTCGCTTCGATATCGCCGTCGTCGGTGAAGGTGAACAAACGATCGTTGAAATTGCTTCCGGAAAAAATCTTAACCAAATTGATGGTATTATTTTCAGGGATGGTAATACGATTGTGAAAAATGAGCCGAGAATGTTGAGAAAGGACCTGGACTCCTTGCCGTTCCCGGATTATTTGTGCTTTGATTCGGTCTCGAAATACAAGATCCCATATCCCCATGATAGCTATCCGATTTTAACTAGTAGAGGATGCCCTTCACATTGTCTCTACTGTGCTCTACCGCTTCTCGGCGAAGGAAGATGGCGAGCAAGAAGCCCTGAGAACATAATAGCTGAATTACACCATATGAAAAAGGTATATGGCCTGAAAAAATTTCAAATATTAGACGATAATTTTACGCTGAAAATGTCACGTGCCAAAGCGTTTTGCCGTTTTTTGCTCGAGGAAAAAATGTCTCTTGAATGGAGTTGTTTCAGCGGTATCCGGGCAAAATTTACAGACCGGGAGCTCGCCCGATTAATGAAAAAAACAGGGGTCATTCAGGTTAATTTCGGTATTGAGAGCTTAGTTCCGGAAATCCACCGATCCATCGGAAAAGGTGAAACGCTTGATGAGGTCTTCCATGCCATTCATGAGTATAGACAGCAGGGAATAAAAGTTGGTGGTTTCTTTCTTATCGGACTTCCCGGCAGCAATAAAGAGTTAGATAGAGAAAGTATCGAACGCTCGACACAAATGGGCCTGAATCCGGCTGTATGGAGCATCCTCGTACCGTATCCCGGGACCGAACTGTATGAGATTGTTACCCATGAAAAGAGGTATAATTTCCTATTGGACTGGCGGGAAGGCCGGACTGTCGGGAGGAGTGCAAGTGTAGCCTTCGACTCCGACGACTACTCAGTAAAGGAAAGAAAGGATAATTATTACTATGCCCACCTGAGAAGTAGAAACTATGTTCATCTCGTGAACATGGATGACTCCAATTTCAAAAGAGTCGGAATACTTCTAAAGTTGATTTTCATGTATGATTCAAAACGATTCCTTCAGCATTTATACTATCTCTCCAAAAATTTCGTTGCAGGTTTGAACCTGCATAAAGTCAGAAAAGGATACTGACCGGTAATGGGGTTGGAGTATGCAAAGCTAAAAGCAGCTTTATTATTTGTCAAGACCTGGGGAATATTCATGAAAGAGAAAATCAAAAGAATCATCAAACCGGCTTTTCTGCTTTTTATGTATGAAGTGTCGAGACGAAGAATAAGGCGCTTTTTAAAGGACAGAAAAGGAATATTCTTGGAAGTAGGTGCCGGAGATAAAAAAGGGATCAATGGATGGCTGACGATGGATATGAAAATAAATTGCGATATTTACTGGGACTTGAGAAAAGGAATACCTTTTCCGGATGAAAGTGTTTCCAAAATATATTCATCTCACTTCCTTGAGCATCTTTCATTCAAAGAAGGGCAAAAGTTCTTGGATGAGTGTACGAGAGTCTTGTCACCAGGTGGAAATTTCTCGATCTGTGTACCCAATGCCAGACTTTATATAGAAGCTTATCTGAAATATCCTGATAGAGACCCAAATCTGTATTTCTTTTACGAACCTGCATATAATAGTACAACCAAAATAGATTATGTGAATTATATGGCTTATATGGACGGTCTGCATAAATACATGTTCGATGAAGAGAATCTTATTCACATTTTGAAACTAAAAGGGATGAAAAATGTGCGTCTGAGGGAGTTCGATCCGAGCCTCGATCGTGAGGACAGAGATTTTGAGTCAATTTATGCGGAAGCTGAGAAATAACAACACCTTTTGTAATTAATGGGTATAAAAATCGGAGGCAATGATGCGTACGGTGTTACTCGTCTATTTTTCCTTTGGAAATTTCCATGGCAAAATGGCTTGAAGTGTATTAGTAATGAAGCTTAAGCTTATCAATCCCCATGGCAATATGCTCGGGCTGAATACAGGGTTGGCTTATTTAGCTGGTGCATTGATTGCGGCAGGACATGAGGTTGAAGTCATTGATTTGAACCACTGCCTGTCCCGTAGAACGGAGAGGCTGAAGCATTTAAGGGATGTCGACATGATCGGAATAACCGTAATGACGCCTACCGTTAAGGTTTGGAATATACTAAAGCTGATAGTAACTTGTGGCTAAAAGAACCTTGTAGGATTCCCTCCGGAGGATTTTTGAAAGTACCCTTATACCAGAAGGCAACAAAATTGAAACACTCTCCCTAATAAACCGGGTAGTATTGTAACCTTGTTGTTGTCGGGTATGGGGCACCTTGTAAAATCTCCTGGTAGGGAATTTTTCAAGGCATTCTATATTCGGCAACAACACACTTAGAACACCACCGTAAATTGGAGGCAATGATGCACACTGTCTTATTAGTCCAGCCTAATGCCGGATATTTTTTACAGGAGCATATAGGCAGGCCTCTCGTGCCAACCGGTATTTTACTTGTGGGCACGGCTTTACATCATGCCGGATATCAGGTGAAGATTATAGATCAACGAATAGAAAAAGACTGGAAACTTCAGGTCTTGGAAGTGTTAAAAGAGAATGTGATTTGTCTGGGCATTTCATGCATGACCGGTACGCAAATCTTAAATGGTCTGGAAATCGCCGAATTTGTCAGAAGCCATTCGACTATACCTATTGTTTGGGGAGGAGTGCATCCCACGCTACTTGCTGAGCAAACACTAGAAAATGAGTTTGTGGATATTGTCGTACGCAGGGAAGGTGAAGAAACGATGGTGGAGCTTACGGATGCCCTTAAAAATAATAGGTCATTGAGTGGGATACGGGGAGTTTCCTATAAAGAGAGCGGAAAAATCGCTCATAATCCGGACCGGGAATTTATAGATCTCAACAAGCAACCACTTCCTCATTGGGAATTAATTGACATGCACCGCTATATCAATGCCAAGCCGGGCTACAACTCTGTTAGTATAGCGACATCAAGGGGTTGTCCATTCGATTGTAAGTATTGTTTTGTTAATGCCTTCCATAAGAGGAGATGGAGAGCCTTAAATGCAGACAATGTTCTGAAAATGATTACATTCTTAGTGAACAAATATGGTATCAATTGGTTTCAATTTGACGACGAAGAATTTTTCATAGATCTTGGAAGAAGTAGGGAGTTAGTGGGACAATTGAAAAAACTGAATATCCGTTGGGAGGCACTCATAAGAGTAGATGATATTTTAAGAATGGATAGCGCCTTTTTAAAGTTAATTAAACAAAGTGGTTGTATTCTTTTGGGAGTGGGTGCGGAAAGCGGTTCAAATAAAATGCTAGAACTGATGAATAAAAAAATCACGCGGGAAGATATAATAGAAGCGAACAGGAAATTAGCCAAGTATCACCTAAAGTCAGAATTCTACTTTATGGTGGGTTTGCCAACGGAAACGTTGGAAGACTTAAGAAAAACCGTTTCACTGGCCTTGCAACTCAAGAAGGAAAATAGAAGAGTCAGAATAGCTAGTTTTTTTATTTTTACTCCTGTCCCAGGCTGTGAGCTACACGATTTAGCCGTCGCTCATGGGCTGAAACAGCCGGATTGTCTAGGAAAATGGGGTGCATTCCATCATTCCATTGATAATACTGCTTGGTTCTCTAAAGATATGCAAAGGGCCATCAGGATGCTTGCTTTTACTTCCCCTTTCCTGAACGATCCCGGTGATACCTACCCCCCCCTCTATGTTAAAGTCCTTGGAAGGCTTTATGGGCCTATTGCAAGACAAAGAATTAAACATCTATTTTTCTATTTTCCTTTGGAGATTTTCTTAGCAAAATGGCTTAAACTGTATTATTGACAATGTCACATTTGCCCAGGAATGCAGGGTATGGTTTGTTATGAAGCACAACGAAAGAAGTCCGAATTTTAGGCATTATGCATGGGACTCCCCCGACGTTTGTCAAGATAGTTGTCGTGTTTTTAAGCTCATCCTGGTAACCAATGGGACCCGTTTGATCGCTTGTTGTTCAACTCCCGTTAGTGCGCACCGTCTTTGCGACTCAACCTATTCCGCGGCTACCCCGTCTCGCGGTCCCTCCAACTCGAATACCTCCCACAGGGGTATCTCCAGCGCCTCCAGGGTGGCGATGACCAACTGCTCGTCGGCGGCAAAGATGGTACCCTTGTCGAAGCCGTCCGCGCCGAGCAGAAAACGGATGGCGTACTCTTCCAGGGGATCGATTACCAGATATTCGCGCACCCTGGCCCGTTCGTAGAGGGCCTTTTTCTGCCGCAGGTCCTTGGCGGAGGTGGTCGGCGAGAGGACCTCGATCACCACTTCCGGCGCACCTTCGATGTGGGTAGGTGCGATGCGGGCAGGATTGCAGACTACCAGGATGTCCGGCTGCACCACGTCCAGGTCCGAGAGCCTGACATCCGTGGGGGCGATGAAGGGACGACAGGGTTTGCCGGCAAGACCCTGGATAAGCCTACCGAATAGATTGCCGGTAATGATCTGGTGCTTGGTGGATGGTACCGGCGCCATCGCATAGGCCACCCCCGCGATCAGTTCCCAACGCTCGTCATCCGGCCAGGTACGGTAATCGGCCCAGGTAAACAGGGCCTCTTGTTTCACTACGGCTTGGGGCGACATCTACAGTCTCCGGGGGTAAGATACAGGATGAACACGTATCAATTTCTTTTCGATTAACCAATCGGGTAGCGTAAAACTTCCCTCGCCTGCAACAGAGGATAGCTCCTCCTTGATATTATAGTCACACGGGACCTGACAGTTCAGCCATCCCTGGTCGCCACATCTTACGGGCTCGCCGCATCCTACGCCCCTCGCTCGGAGACAGGAGGGCTGGTCGGGCCGATGCAATTATTCGTGTCCATTTGCATGCATTCGTGGTTCTTGTTTCCGGTGAGTTCGGGGAAGGCAATGCGGAATTACAATGAACAGCAGCGGATACTGGTCACCGGGGGCGCGGGATTCCTGGGTTCCCATCTTATCGACCGGTTGCTGGAACGCGGGGACGAGGTAATCTGCGCGGATAACCTGTTTACCGGCTCGAAGCGCAACCTCGAGCACCTGCGTTCTCATCCCCACTTCGAGTTTCTGCGGCACGACATTACCTTCCCGCTCTATGTGGAGGTGGACCTGATCTACAACCTGGCCTGTCCGGCCAGTCCCGTCCATTACCAGCACGACCCCGTGCAGACCACGAAGACGAGCGTGCACGGGGCGATCAACATGCTCGGTCTGGCAAAGCGGCTAGGGGCGCGGATCTTCCAGGCCAGCACCAGCGAGGTCTATGGCGACCCGGCCATACACCCACAGACCGAGACATATTGGGGCAACGTGAATCCGGTGGGGACGCGAAGCTGCTACGATGAAGGCAAACGTTGTGCCGAGACCCTGTTCTTCGATTACCACCGCCAACACGGACTCGACATCAGGGTGGCGCGCATCTTCAATACCTACGGCCCGCGGATGCACCCGAATGACGGCCGGGTGGTGAGCAACTTTATCGTGCAGGCGTTGCAGGGCCATGACATCACTCTATATGGCGACGGTGAGCAGACCCGGAGTTTTTGCTATGTCGATGACATGGTGGATGGCATCTTGCGTTTCATGGATACGCCATCGGGTAAAGACAGCGCGCCCGGTTTTCCGGGACCGGTGAATCTCGGCAATCCCGACGAGCTCACGATTGGTCAGTTGGCGGAGCAGGTTATCCGGCTCACTAATTCCAGCTCCAAGCTGGTGTTCCGTCCCTTACCTCCCGATGACCCGATCCGGCGCTGGCCGGATATCGCCCGTGCTCGGGAACGCCTGGGGTGGGAGCCAAAGGTGACGCTGGAGGAGGGATTGCGCAAGACCATCGCGTATTTCGAACAGTGTAGGGTGGGCTATGCCCATCATGCGTAGGGTGGATGCCCACCATCGGCAGCAG
>NZ_FLUY01001610.1 GCF_900092655.1 Candidatus Thiosymbion oneisti | reverse complement strand
AACTCGCTGAGCTGCGCCCGTTCTTCTTCCGTCAGACGCACAATATATTTTTTGTTCATCGGGTACCTCCTAAGCGATGCTACCAGG
Source organism: Candidatus Thiosymbion oneisti (assembly GCF_900092655.1). GTDB lineage: Bacteria > Pseudomonadota > Gammaproteobacteria > Chromatiales > Chromatiaceae > Thiosymbion > Thiosymbion oneisti. The sequence goes on along the minus strand of NZ_FLUY01001610.1, from coordinate 33 downwards.
GTCTACCAGCACGCTTATATCACGGCTATGAAC
>NZ_FLUY01000416.1 GCF_900092655.1 Candidatus Thiosymbion oneisti | reverse complement strand
CCGGTGATCATGTTCTTCACGTAGTCGGCGTGGCCCGGACAGTCCACATGGGCATAGTGACGGGCGTCGCTCTCGTATTCCACGTGGGCGGTGGCGATGGTGATGCCGCGCTCGCGTTCTTCCGGGGCGTTGTCGATCTGGTCGAAGGCCTTGACCTCGCCGCCGTGCTTGGCGGCCATCACCTTGGTGATCGCCGCCGTCAGCGTGGTCTTGCCATGGTCTACGTGCCCAATCGTCCCGACGTTGACGTGTGGCTTGGTGCGTTCGAATTTCTCTTTGGACATGGATTCCTCTCCCCAAAATACCAAATACCGTAGTGTGCGCTACTTAGCACGTGACCTATTATCAACCGTGATTTGTTACAACTAAGGTGAATTTGGAGCCCATGACCGGGATTGAACCGGTGACCTCACCCTTACCAAGGGTGTGCTCTACCGACTGAGCTACATGGGCGTACTTAAGAGCCTGTCTGGCTCACGGCTGTTCCCCTGTGGAATCCGGGTGCGCAATCCAGGTGCGGAATCGAGGAGGCCAGCCAGATTTCCCGCTCGCTTTAGGTTAAAGCGACCCCTATTGCCTCAATCGAGCGCAAAATCTTATCTTTTGCCCCTCGATCCCTCGCTACGAACGCGTAAGCCAGCCAGGCTCTACCACTTCCTCACTGGAGCGGGTGATGGGAGTCGAACCCACGCCATCAGCTTGGAAGGCTGAGGTTCTACCGTTGAACTACACCCGCTTAACAAACCGCCGGGCAGCGATCCACCCTGACCCGCCATCCCCAATCGACACTGGTGGAGGGGGGAGGATTCGAACCTCCGAAGGCTGAGCCGTCAGATTTACAGTCTGATCCCTTTGACCACTCGGGAACCCCTCCGACAACAAGCTATCCATAGTAAAAAACTCGGTCGTCTTCTGTCAAACGCATTTCGGCGCCAGTCGCCAGTCGCCAGTCGCCAGTCGCCAGTCGCCAGTCGCCAGTCGCCAGCAGTGTAGCTGGGGTAATGGAGGAACCTCAACATTGCTTGTTAATCCACAGATTACGCAGATTTTCGCAGATTTAAGAATGAAATAATCCGTGAGAATCTGCGTAATCTGTGGACAAATATAGACTCACCCGGCTGCAATGAGACCGCGGTGATGGGCCACGGGACAGGCCAAGCCGGATGTGAACATGGGAAAAATGACTCGGTCATATATACTTCCACACGGAACAATCTGCGCATTTCACTCCCTCTGCCTCCGGGAGGGTGTCGCAAAAGTCTTTTCGAACCACAGAGGACACAGAGCGCACAGAGAAAGGCACCGGCCAATGCTCTGCGTTCTCCGTGCCCTCTGTGGTTTAAACTTCACAGGCTGGCAGCTGATGTCACCGCTTTTGCGACACCCTCTCCGGGAGAGGGCGGGGGTGAGGGGGAAATTCAAAAGCTCGGATTGTGCCGGGTGGCAGTATATCTGTCACTTTCGCGCGGTGCCCCAAGCCGGAAGCCGACAACCGGCAACTGGAAGCCGGAAGCTGACGACCGGAACCAGTCACCAGTCGCCGGCAGTGTAGTTGGAGTGATGGAGGAACCTCAACATTGCTTGTTAATCCACAGATTACGCAGATTTTCGCAGATTAAGAATGAAACAATCCGTGAGAATCTGCGTAAAATGAGTGGCACTTTTTTCGTTCGAGTGCATTCACCCTATCAGGCGATTCTCTCTTTCACCTGGTTCCGTGAGCTAAATGAGCCATTCATAGAGCAATCCCTTCATAGAACAACGGGGTAATGGCAAAATTCATTCACTCTCAGATTCACTCGGGAAGTGAAGTAGCTAATCTCTATATCGAGCAAACTCAACCACTACCAGCTGAAGCTGGTAGGTTGGGCCACTAAAGTGGCCCTCGGCGGACTCAACCGCCGACTGAA
>NZ_FLUY01001605.1 GCF_900092655.1 Candidatus Thiosymbion oneisti | reverse complement strand
AAACCGCGGCAAAGGGCTCATGGATTCCCTCCTCGGTCTGCTGCTGCGCTAACAGTCTGGAATCCATAAAGAGCCTACGTTGATTGGGCCAGTAAAAGTCATGCTTGCGGCAATCGGAAGTATAGGTCCGGCGCTTGTTGTAGGTGTCTCGTTGATTGGATTATTACTCCATTTCATTGGGGTGAGAGTTGACGACTGGGTTTTCGCGCATAACTTGGGTGGTGCTTGCATGATTGGTGCAGGATTCCTCTTGGGTTTCATCATTCGCCTTGTTTTTGCCTCCAGATTTGAACTGCGAATCACGGATGCTCCACTCGTGTTCTGGAGTCATCTTTGGTCAGCATTCGCGCTTTTTTGGGTTGAAAAAAGTCTCTTAATCACATGAAACGCCTCTAACGATTTTCATCGCCATCGTTGTGGCAGGGTTTGGTTTTCTTTTGGCTAATGACTTTGTTTCCAAGTCGGTGCCCGGTTCAGGTAAGGGTCTAGATAACTTTAGCCTCTGCAACCGCATGCTAAGGTTATGTTATGCAAGGGAAAAAAAAGGTATTTCAGGCGTTCACACATCTCGGAAGCGAAATTCAGAATGATTGTACGCTATTTTGCGCACGATTTACCGGC
>NZ_FLUY01001604.1 GCF_900092655.1 Candidatus Thiosymbion oneisti | reverse complement strand
GGGTCTAGATAACTTTAGCCTCTGCAACCGCATGCTAAGGTTATGTTATGCAAGGGAAAAACAGGTATTTCAGGCGTTCACACATCTCGGAAGCGAAATTCAGAATGATTGTACGCTATTTTGCGCACGATTTACCGGC